>NZ_JAZHLI010000100.1:0-9759 GCF_036549475.1 Aurantimonas sp. A2-1-M11
CGAAGCCGTCGAGTTTGCCACCCTCGAATGGGTCGATTGGTTCAATCATCGCCGGCTGCTCGAACCGATCGGCAACCTCCCGCCCGCCGAGGCGGAAGCCGCCTACTACGCCAAGCTTGAGGCCGTGCCGATAGCCGCGTAGGACTCAAACCAAATGGTCTCCGGGAAACCCGGGGCGGTTCAAACCGGGTCGAGAGCGATCCTTGCGGCTCGTATCCTTTGGCGGTGCGATCACCGGCAGGTGCTTTACGTAGCCCGTACGTTTCCCGTGCTCGAACACCTGCCTGAGCAGCCATCCCTCCAGTTTCAACGTGGCGGGGGAGGGGGATTTCTCCTTCACCGGACGCACAATCCGCGCTGGTGGTCCTACGTCGTCGCGCTTGCGACGGTAATAAACGATGGAGGGGTCTTTTGAGCCAGGGCCGGTCAGCCAATATTCCCGTCGCCACTCCCAAAACCGATTGAAGTCAGCGCTGGTGATCGCGCTCATGAGGCGTTTGCCGAAATATGGGATGAAGAAGCGGCGAATCACCCCGGGATTGCCCTTCACCTGATATTCCGGCTTGTCTCCGCGCTCCACGGCACGGTGCAGCCACTCGATGAACTCCTGGGCGATGTCCTCGAACTTTTTGTTCGTCACTACCAGCCCGGCTTCGGCCAGAGCCTTGCACTTGTAGGGTTCGGCTTGCGCCTTGGCATGCGCGACGGTGATGTCAGAAGTTTTGAGAGAGACCCGTTTCTGGCCTTGGTCCGCAATCGAGAACCGAGCATTGATTTGCGGATTGCCGGGGCGAGTAAACATTTGGTACTCGTCACCGCTGTAAATGGTTGTCATAAGCAGAACCTGGCATGAAAGCATGGGATGGGGCGCGTGATTGCGCCCCTATTGGCCAGGATAATTCCGAGTTATTTGCTAATCAAATGCGTTAACGCTGTGCTACCCAGTATTACGCTGGACAGCCTAACGTTTTGATGGAAAACGTGGTTAAAAACGAGCTGTGCTAGGCTGTGCTAGCAAAAAAGCACTTTCTGAGACCGAGCTAAACTGAGCTAAGTGCTTGAAAGTAATGGTGCCCAGTGACGGAGTCGAACCGCCGACACTGCGATTTTCAGTTGGCAGAAACCGCGGATAAACCCTTGTTTTCTATGCATGCAATTTGAGCTGCGCTACGACTGTGCTAGCCCGATAGTTCCAGTCCCGTGTATCGTTTGTTCGATATGCTATTTCTCAGGGAGCGGAATGTGCTCGAAGCCGCTCACGGCAAGGCATTTGGACTTGCTTTCTGAATGGCGTCCATATGCGGTCAAGATCTTTAAGGTCCTCCGGCCCGGAGGCTTGCTGACAAAAGCTGAGAAGAATGCGCTGATGCCGACCCGCAGCGGCTGCGTCGACGCAGGGGCTTACTCGGTCCCGAGGTAAGGTGACATCCGACCTAGATGGGATGTTACCGCACGCACGCCCTCGACGTTTTCCGCTGCAAGACGGGCAGCGCGCTCTTCATCATCTGTCCAGACGATCCCCCAGAGATCGACGAGCCCATCCGTGACTGTCGCATTCACTCCAGTCGAGACAAACCCGGGTGGGACCTTCAAAGCCTCGGAAACCTGTTTGCGCAATACTTCATCGCTGGGTTTGGTGTCTGGCAACGGTTTGGTGATCGCGAGGCCTTGCAAAAGATTGGATCGGCTTATGATCCCTACCAACCGCCCGGCCTGGTCGATAACGGGCACCCGCTTGATGCGTCTGCGCTCCAGCAAGTGCGCGATTTCACCCAAAGGCGTTTCCGGCGCGACCGAGATCACATTTCGCGTCATTACATCTTCCGCGCGGCGGCCATGTCGCTTGACGTATTCAGCCGGCGAACCTGGACCCGCGAATAATCGGAGCCACCACGATCCATGATCGGCAGTATCGTCTATGCGAAGCACCAGATCACCCTCACTGACGATCCCGACGACCCGATCGGCATCATCCAGTATGGGGACCGCGCTAATGCGGTGCTTCAAAAGTAACTCCGCGATCTCGGCGACGGTCGCACCGGGGCGGGCAGCTATGACCTCATCTGTCATAACGTCTTTGGCCTGCATTGTGGCCTCCCAAATACGAAACCACACTATGCTACCATTTGAGACAATTTTTCCATAGTCGCCGAATAAGTCTGTGATCGCCGAGCTCACGGCGATCACAGACATCGATCGCCTGCGTGATGCACTCCACGAGCGCGGGAGTTTGGGCGCCGCGGGCAAGCTTGGGGTGACAGGAAAATCAAAGGCAGTAGCGCTCGAAAAGGCGGCGACATCCATCCCGGAATTCCGGGCGACTTGATTTCGGAATGCCCAGAGCGACATCGTCGGAATACGCACGCAGGGTATCAACCGCTTCAGTCAAGAACGCAATTGCAGGAGTATCAATGCACGACGGACCAGATGCCGGGCCCATCGTGCCCTCCCTCCCGGTCGCTGGCTTGTTGGCGGGATTGACTGGTCTGCTTCTGTTGGCGGTCACGGGGATGGCGCTGTGGCTGAACTGGCAAACGACGGATGGCGCAAGTGCGTTGAGGCGGTCGGCCGCGGTACAAGCAAGCGCGCTTTCCTTCCTCAGCCGGCTTCAAGATGCCGAAACAGGACAGCGTGGTTACCTCCTCACCGGTGATGCACAGTACCTCAAGCCGTATGAGCAGGCGGTGACAATGCTGCCGGACGATCTGGCAAAGCTGGAGGAAACCGTCCGGCATGATCTTGAACAACAGGGCCGAGTCGCGACCCTCAAGATCCTTCTCCCGCGAAAGATGCGGGAACTCGCCTTTACCGTGAACCTTGTCAGCGAAAACCGAAGGGGCGATGCGATGGCGGTCGTATCAGCTGCTTCCGGAAACGCGGTTATGGACGACATCCGGCGGGTGGTCACCAGGATTCTTCAAAGCGACGACAAGCAACTCATCGAACGAGAGACCGAGCAAGGACGATCGAATAGGCTTTTCGCCGTCATCGTCGCTGCAACGTCCCTAGCCGCCCTTCTCATGCTGGGATTGAATTTTCTTTTGGTACGGAGGCAGATTGACGCCGCCGAGAGACTGCGTGCGAATTTGGCGGATCTGAACGCCAATCTTGAGGAAGAAGTCGAAAAACGCATTCGAGAAAGTGAAATAGCAGCTCGCGAAGCTATAGGAGAGAAAGAAAGAGCGGAGTTTGAACGCTCGCGTGTCGAACTCCTTCTCCAGGACGTCAGCCATCGGATTGGGAACAACCTCGCCATGGTCTCAGGCATGCTCGGACTTCAAGTGGCATCGACCAGCGACGAGGCGGTACGTTCGCAATTGCGGGCCGCTCAAACTCGGGTTGCGACGATTGCTAATGCCCAGCGGCGTTTACGACTGAGTTCCGATCTCTCTACGGTTCGCGCTGACGAAACGATCGAGAACACCGTCGCAGATCTTCGTGCGACGATCGGGACGGAACGCAATTTGCACATCGAGACGCGTCTTGCGCCACTCCTCGTCGAAAGCCGAGACGCGGTTCACTTGGCGATCCTCGTCAACGAGCTTGCGACCAACGCCATCAAGCACGCTTTCGTAGGCAGAGATGAGGGGCGGATCCTCGTGCGTCTCGTTCGAGACGACTCGGGACTGGCGGTCCTCACCGTCGAGGACGATGGTTCGGGAATGCCTGAAAATATCGGACGAGGCGGCTTGGGACGGAAACTCGTCGTCAGTCTTGCAAGAGGGTTCGGTGGCACGCCAGACATTGAAATGCGACCCGAAGGCGGAACACGCGTAAAAATCCAACTTCCCGATCTTGAGCTCAAGAAACAGTCATAGCGAGCCCGCTCGATGAGCCGTTGCCCGGATCATTGAAAGTGAAGCCGAATGGCGGGACTACTCGACCGCAACTTGCTCCTGCAGGTGTGCTGTCCATCCTGCAGCTTTGATACTAACCGTCATTCTGACGTAGCCAGGTCAGATCACTGCGCAAAAGCCTGGGAGTGACTATGTAATAGACGTAGGTTTTGGGGCCGGCTACCTGCGGCAGGGGGGGGGCGAACGGTCACCTAACATAATATACATTACCAGATGTTTCCGATGCTAAGGCCGGTAACGCCTTAATCCCGCAGTAGCCTTGGACCCCCATCCCCGGCGCTCGCCCTTCGCGCTGATTGGAAACATAACGAACGGTACGAAGAGGATGCCTTTCGTGAGGTTTCGATGAAACAGGCTGCCGTTTCAACGATTTTGCTGGGTCAGGCGGTCACGATCGTTTACCGAGGCGAGCAGCAAGCGTCAGCCGGGCCTCGATGCACCGGCTGTTGGCTTAGCCGACGATATGGCGCGACAAGGCGTCGAGCACCACCGCCAGATGAACCCGCCGATAACGGTGGCGTAGTGATGTCGGCCACCCAGAGCTGGCCTTCGCGCCAGCGCAAGCATCGCGCAGATTGGATGGAACGGCGACCGTCACCCTCCTGATGTCGACTTACCAGGCCCAGAAGAGTATGGGTGATTCATCAATATCTTAGCCAGAAAGGGCTGTCCTTTGAGCGCATACGCCGCGAGCATCATTCCCGAGAATGAACCACAGCGCATGGCGGCCGTGAAGCGGTATGACATCTTGGATACGCCTGCGGACGGATCGTTCGACCGTATCACCGCGCTCGCCGCGCGGCGCTTCGATGTTCCTATCTCAATTATCAGCATCGTTGACCACGACCGCATCTGGTTCAAATCCCATCATGGTGTACCGGTCGAGCAGATCGACCGTGAGCCGGGACTGTGCGCCTCTGCCATTCTGTCGCCAGAGCCGCACATCTTGACCGACGCGAGCACCGATCCAAGTTCGCTCGCCAATCCGCTCGTCGCGGGCGATTTTGGACTTCGCTTCTATGCAGGCGTCCCGTTGCAGACTAGCGACGGATACAATCTCGGCACCCTTTGTATCATCGACAAGGAGGCCCGTCCGATCGATCAGCAGAAAATCGACGACCTCACGGATCTTGCCTCTATCGTAATGGATCAGATGGAGTTGCGGCTGTCCGCCCGCCAAGCGGTGTCCAGGGCGGAAATCATGGCCCGTGAGATCGATCATCGCGTGATGAACAGCCTGCAATTCATTGCCAGCTTGCTCACAATGCAAAGCCGGGAGCCAGAGCTGACCGACGCCGCTGCCAGCCAGTTGCAGCTGGCCGCTAACCGCGTCGCGGCGGTCGCGCGCGTCCATCGGAACTTCTATACGGACGCAGCCGATGAGGTGTCCTGCATCACTTTTCTCCGCCGTCTCTGCGCAGATTTGGCGGGCATTCTAGGCAAATCCATCAGCGTAGATGGCGACGATGGCAATGTCCCGACGACCCGTATTCAGCCGATTGGCCTCATGGTCAACGAGCTGGTCACCAATGCTGCCAAGCACGGAACGGGAAATATCGATGTCACCTTCAGAATCAAAGATGATGTCCATGAACTCAGTGTCTGCGACGACGGCGAAGGACTTCCGGCCGGTTTCGAGCCGGACCAAAGCGTGAAAGGTCTCGGAATGAGGGTGGTCACGATCCTCGCAAAGCAGCTCGACGGTCGCATGACCACGGGCTCCAACCCCGCCGGGCGCGGATCGTGCTTCAAGGTAGCATTCCCCGCTTGAGCCGCCCGGTCGACTGATGCCGACCGGGTCGTTTACCTCAGCCGGCCTTAGCCTGTGGCGACTGCTAGTGCTGATCTCAGGTCGTCTGAGCTGTAAGGTTTGGTCAAGGTCGGCACCATCTTTAACGCCTCTGGATGCTCGGCGTCTCCGTACCCGGTCGCGAAGATGAACGGCACTCCTCGTCTGCGCAGTTCACCTGCCACGCCATAGCTTCGCTCGCCTCGGATGTTGACATCAAGAACTGCAAAATCCGGAGTATTTCCGTCGAGAAAGCCAAAGGCCTCTGCGATGGTCGTAGCAAGCCGCACGTCCTTTGAGCCAAGGTCAAGAAGCATGTCTTCGAGCGCAAATGCGACGAGTGGCTCATCTTCCAATATCAGTACCGAGGCACCGTGCGTCAACTCACGCCTCCGGAAGCGGTGCATCGATCACGCAGCGCAGGCCATCAGGAGCGAACTCAAGCGCAACCTGACCCTGTAGTTCGGCAGCGAGGCCTCGCTCGATCATCCGGGTCCCAAATCCTTTTCGCGTGGGTGCGGTTACGGTTGGTCCCCCATCCTCTCTCCATTCCAGGCGAAGGCGCGGTCGGGCCTCGCTGTTGCTGATCTTCCACGTGACGGCAACTGTCCCGCGATCGCTGGACAGCGCGCCGTATTTGATGGCGTTCGTACTGAGTTCGTGGACCGCCATTGCAAGCGATACCGCTGTCTGAGGTGAAACGACCACCTCTGGCCCCTGGGAGCTCACCTGAGCCGAAGACGCTCCTGCCGTTGCGCCTACCGAACTGGATATAATCTCGGACAACAATGCTTTTTCCCAGTGCCTTTGGGTGAGGAGGTTGTGCGCCGCGGCGAGTGCAGTCAGCCGGGCATTGAAGTTCGCCCTGGCGGCATCCGACGGTACATCGCTTTTGAACGACTGCTGCGCCAAGCTTTGCACGATGGCCAGAGTGTTCTTCACTCGATGGTTCAGCTCGTTGATCAGCAATTGCTGCTGCTCTTCAGCTCTGCGCCTTTGCTCAATTTCGAGCTGTGCATCTCGATAGAGGCGCGCATTGTCCATGGCTATCGCCGCCTGACCCGCGATCCCTAGCATCAACGTCTCGTGGTGTTCGCTGAATTGGCCAGGCTCGGGATGGCCGAAGAACAGCCCGCCGATGACCTCACCCGAACGGGATGTGACTGGGACTGCGAGGTAGCTGCGAACGGGAAGGTGCCCCTTCGGCATACCTTGATGTGGGGCGTTTTTGCCGTAGCGCGGGTCAGCAAGGATGTCGTCGGACCGTAGGACCCCATTGCCATCGAAGGTCGGCTTGAACACGGCTGTCGCACGCGGCATTCCAAAGCTCTCGAACTGAGAGCGGTCGGCACCGGACAACGTGTACAGCATGAATGCCTCTCGGGCTTCATTCCGGACATTGTAGAAGAAGGCGCCGAACTGCGCGCCGGTAAGCTCAACACCAGCATCAGTGACAGTCTGCACAACGCGCTCCAGATCGAGCTCAGCAGCGACTTCTGCACCCGTGCGGTTGAGGGTTTCCAGAGTACGCTTCTGTTCCTGCAACGCGTTCTCGCGAGCTTTCTCCTCGGCTATGTTCCGCGCTTCGATCACTGTACCCACGGGGTTCCCTTCATCGTCCAGAAGCGGGCTCGCCGTGAAACCGACCGGATAGAAGGAGCCGTCGGGCGCGACGAATAGCTCTTCACCGCTCATCTGTGCTCGCGTGGGGAAAGCCCGGTCGATCGGGCACTCTTCGATTGGATAATGGGATCCGTCAGGCTTCTTGTGATGGATAACGTCGTGCAGCGGGCGCTTCTGCAACTCCTCCGCCCGGTAGCCAGTCAGCTTCTCGGCGGCGGCGTTGGCGTAAACACAGTGCTGCTGGTGATCCATCAAGAACACGGCTTCGCGCGTATTATTCAGGATGGCGTCGAGCCTTCTAGATGTGTCTCGAAGCTGGGTTTGGGCTTCCATGGTACTGGTGATATCGCGCGAGACGCAGAGGAGTTTCTCAGGCTGCCCCTCCGCATTGTTCATTGGGGTGACCACCACGTCCCACCAGCGCGCGCTTCCCTTCATAGTAGTAGCAAAACCCTGAAAGCGTCCGCTGGCGCCGCGGTTTGCCTCTTCCAAGGCGTTTACCGCCTTCGCCTTTTCCACGCCTTTCCAGAAGTTTGGCCAGAAGGCGCCGCGGATAGAGTGAAGATCATCCACCTCCATGACACCCATCCCGCCTTCGGACATGAACTCGAGGCGACCTTCGAGATCTAATACCTTGATGCAGTCGCCTGAGCTGGCAAGCACGCGGTGGTTGAACTCTTCGCTGGCTCGGAGGGCAGTCTCCGTGCGACGTCGTTCCTCCACATCGAGCAAAACGCCGGGAAAGCTTAACGGAGTCCCATCAGCCCCCTTGTCGACGCGTCCATTGGCCTCGATCCAGTGATATTTGCCGTCCGTGCGGCACACACGGTACTGGTGAGCGTAAGGGCCACCTCGCTGCTTTGCCGCCTCGATGGCCGCGATCAATCCTGACCTATCGTCCGGGTGAACGGTGGCAATCACCTGCTCAAGGCTGAGACCGCTGCGACCCAAGCTGGGGTCGATACCGAAGGCTTCCGCAAACTGCTCATCCACCGTGAAGTTGTCAGAGGGAAGATCCCAGATCCACGTCCCGATGATCGCGCCCGCATCAAGAGCGAGCCTCACCCGATCCGCGTCGGCTTTGGCCCGCGCCTCGCTCTCGCGTAGCTTACGTTCCGCGTCGATCTGCCCGGTGATCTCCTGACATACGCAAAAGAAACCATCTATAGTGCCAGTTTCCCCTCGCACGGGCGTGTAGGAAAAGGCGAAATGGGCCTCTTCACGAAATCCCTTGCGCTCCATCCAGAGCTCAATGTCGTTCATCTGCACAGGCTCACCGCTATAGGCCCGCTCGACAATCGGAAGGAGATCGTCCCTGATCTCCTTCCAGACTTCCAAGAAATCTCGTCCCATCGCTTCCGGATGTTTATCCGCGAGGATCTTACTATAGGCGTCGTTATACAGAAGCGTTCGCTGTGCCCCCCAGATGACAAACATCGGTTGGCTCGAACCGAGCATGATCCCAACCAAAGTCCGGAGCGCCATCGGCCAGCACACCGGTGAACCAACTGGGAACGAAGTCCAATCGCGCGCTCGTAAGAGCGTCCCAGCATTTCCGCCACCCTGCAGAAACGGCGGCGCCGAGCTTTGTTCGCGCACGAGCTGAGACGAAGTTGACTTTTCACTGCTCACAAATAGGACGCCCCTCTGTCGTACGTATGCGCCCCGACTGCACGCCCCTCAGCTGCAGCGATGCGTGCTCGCTAAGGCCTAGTCACATTTCAACCAAGCGGAGGAAAACGCTCCGATCTAGTTATCGTTCCCGCCTTCGTCAGGTTCTAATATAACAGGCGGTAGCCACAGCGGTTTCGAAACATCATAGAACACGCATTTTCTGACATTCTGGCGCAGTTGCATCGTAACGCGTTGATCCCAAAGCGGCTTCCAAGCAGCGCTGGTGGCGCTCGCCCTGGCCCTCATCTGGAAACATAACGGAAGGCACTTGTACGGTGCTTTTCGTGAGGTTCGATGAAACAGGCAAGGGTGCTGACGGACGCTGAGTTCAAGCGTCTCATGGCGGTGGTAGGACAGGGTCGGCACGCCGCGCGGAACCGTCTTGCCTTCATACTGTCGTACCAAGCTGGCCTCAGGGTCGGGGAGATTGCCGCGCTTGCACTTGCGGACGTTCTCGATCGGGAGGACCAGGTTCGAGAACACCTGCGTCTCTCCGCGACGATCACAAAAGGCGGGCATGCACGGATTGTCTTCGTCAATGACCGACTTCGCCGGGAAATCGCCGCATACGTGTGTACCCTTGGAACCACCGCAGATCGGAAGCGGCCGCTCTTGGTCACTCAGAAAGGGGCGGGGTTTTCAGCAAACACCCTCTGTCAGCTGATGGGCCGGATTTATGCGGCAACTGGTCTTGACGGAGCATCTAGTGGATTGACCGGAACGAAAGAGTCCGGTGTGGGATTCACATCGGTGTGCTCGCATGCGAGTCTGCTGCATGCGCACAGGGGTTACCATTTCGGTCTCCGCCGCCGATCG
>NZ_JAZHLI010000101.1:0-9441 GCF_036549475.1 Aurantimonas sp. A2-1-M11
ACACCGGAAATCAATCGGGTCAGGATCGGTTTCCGGCATTCTCCAATACTTCAAACCCGATGGGAATCCCTGAAGCACAGGGCATCCAAGGGTTTTTCAGGGCGAACCCCTTAGGCTGCCCGGGACGATCGCCTGACGCCTCAGGCGAAGGCATTGCTCCAGGTGATCCGGGCACGCTGCGGGAAGGGGAAGGAGACTGTCACAACTGAGAAATGAGGGCGGTCGTCCTATATATATAATCAATGCCTTAACGTGGAGAAGGTTCGACGTCAGACCCCTCCCCTCCCCCAAGGCACTTTCGCGGGCGAGCCGCGGTCTGACCAGAAGCGCACACCGAGACCACCATCCAGATGTAGAGAGTGCCTACTCGCGCGTTCTCACTTCGCGATAGAATCGCTCCGCACCCAGATGCAGCGGTATGGCGATGCCGTCGAGGGCCGTCTCGAGCGTCACCATTGTCCCTTTCGCATGGCCGACATCGAGCAGCTTGCGCGTCTGGTCGTTCCAGAGAGCCTTCGTGATCTCGTAGACTAAGTCATCATCGACGGCGGCCGACGTCACCCATTGCGCTCCTACGGCCAGCGTCTCGGTCGCGTAGATGCCAGAATAGCTTTCGGCCGGCACGGTATCGACGCTGTAGAAGCCGAACTCCTCTGCGATCGCCTCGGCCTCAGCGCCGTCGATCGGGACGAGCGTGATCGGGGCCCGCGACGTAAGCTCGATGATGGCGTTCGTCGGATATCCCGACGTGATAAAAAAGGCGTCAAGGTCACCGGCGATGATCGCGTCCGATGCCGGCGCCGACTTCAGGAAATGAACATCGACGTCGGTTTCGCTGAGGCCGTAAGCCCGGAGAATTTCAATCGCGTTGACGTAGGAGCCCGAGCCGCGCTCGTCGAGCGAGACCCGCTTGCCCCTCAGGTCTCGGACCGAGCCGATGTCCGCGTCCTTGCGAGCGATCAGCTGAATGTGCTCGGGGTAAAGAGCCGCAATGGCACGCAGATCCTCTGCCGGCGTCTGACCCGTAAACGGCCCGGTGCCGGTATAGGCCCAGTATGCCACGTCCGACTGCACGAAGCCCGAATTGAAAAGACCGGATTTTATGCCGTCGATGTTGTCGATCGACCCGCGGGAGGACTGGGAAATGGCGATGAGCCCCGGCACGCCGCAGCTTCCGCCCTCATCACAGGGCCGCGAGCCCGGCGGGTTCGAAATGGCGTTCGCGATTGCTCCGCCGAGGGGATAGTAGGTCGCGCCGGTCCCGCCCGTGCCGATCGAGAAGAATCGAAGGTCTTGTGCGGCCGCAAACCCCGGAAAAAGCGCCAGGGCGAGGAGTCCTCCGACGAGGTGCTGGGTAAGCGGGAGCATAGATTTCCCTCCGAACGAGTACGTGTACTGCCGATCGCTTACGACCAACGAAAAGCCCTCGCTCCTCAATAACTGGCAACCGCTACAACCTGAATTAAGCCACATTCCCTTGCGGCAAAAATTTATTGGCGTCTTGCGCCGTTGTCAATCGGACCGTTAAGTTGAGGAGGAAGCAGGCGGGGCTTCGGCGCTCGGGGAGGACGTAGTGTTCGAAGCTTCGGGTTTTGCCGCTCGAAAACCATTGACCCTGACTGCGGCGCAGAGCTGGCCGCGCCCCGCGCGCCTTGGCGTCAGGGGGCGACTTTATGCGGCGTTCCTCGGCATCAGCGTGCTCGTTGTCCTGGCCGCCGCGGTTTCGATCCTTTCCTTCAGTAGGGTCGACCACGCGCTTGACGCGATCACCGGCACGAGCGTCCCGCTCGCGATCGCCTCACTCGACTTGTCCCGTCAAGCCGAACGGATCGTGGGCGCCGCCCCGGCCTTGCTGGCGGCGGAGTCGTCGGAGGAACAAGCGGCGACGTTAGCGAAGCTGCATGGGGATCTCGAGACGCTGAACGGCCTCCTCGGCCAGCTCTCGCAGCACGAGATCGAGACGCAGCCAATCGAGTCGATCCGGCGAGCGGCAGCACAACTCAGGAACACGCTGGACGCGCTTGACCGGCTCGTCACTGCTCGCCTCGCAATCAGCAGCCGGAAACGGGATCAGCTCGAGCGTGCGCAGGCCGCGGCTACCAAGCTGTCGGCGATCGTCGAGCCGATGGCGAACAGGGTGGCCGAACGTATCAAGGACCTGCGGCAGCTTACGAACGAGATCGCAGCTGGAAGCGCCCTGCGACAGCAGCGCGGCATGGCGCTGATTGAGGCGCAGTCGCTATACCAGCAGCTGACGGAAGCCTGGCACGAGGTTGCGCTTGTGTCGACGCGCCTCGTCGAGATCGCGAACGCCGGCGACCCCTCGAAGCTACCCGAGCGCGCGATTCAAGTGAGCTTCTCCCTCGACAAGCTCCGCCGGCTGCGCAGTCCGGACGGCGAGGACGCGGCCGAGGCCGTGCTCGAGCGGCTCGCTGCCTTCGCCGATGGTGACAACAGCATCGCGCGCTCGCGGCTCGTCGAGCTGCAACTCGAGGCCGCGGGCGCCAAAGCGCTCGAAGAAAGCGCGGCCCTAGCCGGACGCTTCTCACAAGCCGTGGACAGGCTCGTGGAGACCGCCCAGACCAACATCCTGGAGGCCAACGCCGACGTCAGCACCACTCAGAGGATCACCGCCGCGATCCTACTCACCTTCGTCGGACTGACTCTCGTCGGCTCGTTTCTGATCGTCTGGCTCTACGTCCAGCGCAACGTTATCGCACGACTGGAGAGCCTGCGCCGCGCCATGCTAGCGATCGCCGGCGGCAATCTTGAGACCCCGCTGCCCGTGGTCGGCCGCGACGAGATCGGCGAAATGGCGAGCGCGCTGACGGTGTTCCGCGCCACTGCGGTCGAGATGAAAAAGAGCAACCTGCGCGAGATCCAGGAGGCGCGGCGCCGTCTCGATGATGCGATCGAAAGCACGCAGGAGGGCTTTGCGCTGTTCGACGCCGACGATCGCCTGCTGCTGCGCAACAGCCGCTACGGCGAGCTTCTCTACAACGGCGCCGACGTTCCTGAACTCGGCACACCGTATGCGATGATCCTGCGCCGGGCGGTCGAGCGCGGGCTCATCCTCGGCATCGACAAAGGCCCGGAACTCTGGATCGAGGAGCGGATGGCGGCGCACCGCTCCCCCTCGGGCTCGCAGGTCCAGCAGCGCAGCAACGGCCGCTGGCTGAGCATCAGCGAGCGCAAGACCGAGGACGGCGGGACCGTCGCAGTCTACACCGACATCACGGCCCTGCAGAAGCGCCAAGCCGAGCTTGAGGAGATGGACCGGCTGAAGTCACAGTTCCTCTCGTCGGTCTCGCACGAGCTCAGGACGCCGCTGACCTCGGTGCGCGGCTTTGCCAAGCTCGTCGGCAAGGATTTCCGGAAGCACTTCGCACCGCTCGCCGACGGCAATGCCACCCTTTCCCGGCGCGGGTCCCGGATCGCGGAGAACATTGAGGTCGTGCAGAGCGAAGGCGAGAGACTTACGCGCCTAATCAACGAAGTCCTGGATCTGTCGAAGATCGAGGCCGGAACCGTTCAATGGAACGACAGACGCTTCGCTATCCAGGACTTGGCCAAGGCGGCTTTCAAAGCAGCGAGCGGCCAGCTCGCCGAGAAGCCTGAACTCCAAGCGTCGCTGGACCTGCCGCCGAATCTGCCGGAGGTCTGCGCCGACTACGACCGGATTTTTCAAGTCGTGCTGAACTTGGTGAACAACGCTGCAAAGTTCACCGACACGGGCGAGATTGTACTGTCGGTCAAGGTCCTGCCAGCCGGCTTCGTCGAGCTCAGCGTCACTGACACGGGGCCGGGCATACCGCCCGAGGACATGGAGAAGATCTTCGAAAAATTCCACCAAGTCATGGCCCAGGACACGCTGGCCGACAAGCCGACCGGAACCGGACTGGGACTGTCGATCTGCAAGCAGATCGTCGAGCACTACGGTGGCAAGATCGGGGTCGAGTCCGAACTTGGCTGGGGCAGCCGCTTCTACTTCACACTGCCGAAAGCCGGTGCCGCGGTGGAAGCGGCGGCGCTTGCTCGCCCGGCCGCAGTCCCGTCCAGCGACCGCGGCCACCGCCGCCGCTCGATTTTGGTGGTCGACGACGATCCCGGCACCAGACGCTACCTGCGCCAGCTTTTCGAGGACGAGGGCCTCGAGGTCACCGCCTGCGCCAACGGCGAGCGTGCCCTCGCGCTCGTGCGCAAATGCCGGCCCGACCTGATCACGATGGACCTAAAGATGCCGCGCCTAGACGGCAGGACAGCGATCGCGGCGCTCAGAAGCGACCCGTCGCTGCGCGAGATCCCGATCGTCGTTGTCTCGGCGTTCGGACAATCGGACGAGGCCGATGGCGACGCCACGATCCCCAAGCCGGTTGACGAGGACAAGCTGCTCGCCAGCGTCCGCGCCCTGCTCAGTGACCCGGAGAACGATTCGGACCCGCCGGCGGACGAAGAGCAGGACTACCTCGTCGTGGAGATCGACGGCAGCGAGACCCTGCTGCCGGAGCGTCCGATGCAGCCTCGGATCACGCGCTGCCGGTTGGACGCCGTCGACGAGCGACTCGCCGATGGATTCTCCGGGACGCTGGTTCTGCCCGCCGAGGGCATCGACCGGCTCGACCTGCAGAAAATCTTGGAGACGCCGCAGGTATGGGGCGTGCTGATCGGGGCCGCCCGTTCGCCCATTCGACCGGAAACTGCCCAATCGGAGTGATTGATGACCAGCAAGATCGTGATCGTCGACGACGAGATTCACATCCGTTCGCTGATCGAGCAAAGCCTCGAGGATCTCGAAGACGACTATGGCATAGAGATCTTCACGGCCGAGGACGGCGCCGAAGGGCTCGAGATCGTGACGCGGGAGCGGCCCTCGCTCGTCCTGCTCGACGTCATGATGCCGAAGATGAACGGCTATGACGTGTGCGAGGCGATTGGCCGCGATCCGGACCTCTGCAATGTGTTCGTGATACTGCTGACCGCGAAGGGCCAGGAGGCCGATCGCGAGCGCGGTCTGCGCTCCGGTGCGGCGGACTACATCACCAAGCCGTTCGATCCTGACGAGCTGGTGGAGAGGGCGAAGGCGATCCTGGGCCTCGATTGATGCGGCTGCTTGACGTTCAAAACCCGAGCTTCCTTAAACGCATTCTCCGGCGCGGAGGGGTCGCTCGCCTGATGTCCGCGCACGCTGCCGCCGGCCCGTATGCCATTGTCGACGCCGAGGGAAGACTGCTGCATGGAGACGCCGCGCTCGTCGGCGGCATGGCCGTCGAGATGACGCTCCGGGGCGAAAGGTTCGGCTCGGTCTTCGGCAGGGACGCGGCGCAGCTTGCTCGCCTGCTCGAGCTTCTGGCCGAGCAGGCCTGGGAGGCGCGCGCGATCGCTGCCGACTCTCTCGAGAAGTACAAAGAGCTGACAATGCTCTACAACGTCTCGGAGAAGCTGTACTCGGCGGTCGAGGTCGAGCAGATCGGCGAGCTCATCCGGGACGAGGTCAAGCGGCTCGTCCGGTGCGATGGCGTCTCGGTCCTGCTCATCAACGACGAGACGCGGCGTCTCGAGATCATCTCGGCCGAAGGCGACAACTTCGACGGCCGCTCGTCTCTTAGCATCGAGGACGACCTTATCGGGGCGGTCCTCAGCTCCGGCAAGGGCGAGATCGTCAATGAGGCCGGCGGGCCGGACAGGCCGATCGCGAGTAAGCACGGTTTCGCCTCGGTGATCTGCAGTCCACTCAAAGCCCGGAACAGAGTGTTCGGGGTGGTGGTCGTCGGCACAGCGCAGCCGCACGAGTACACGGCCGGCGACCTTCAGATCGTCAACGCCCTGACCTCGCAGGCAGCGACTGCGCTGGAGGTCGCGCGTCTGAATAAAGTGCTCGTCGCGAAGGAACAGAAGCCGACCGAGGTGACCTATGGCGTCGGCGAAAGGCCGCCGCTCGTCTCGACGGGTGTACTCGCCTTCCAGCACCTGCTGATCGCACTGATGTCGCTCGCCTACCCGATCCTGGTCACGCTCGAGGCCGGGGGAGACCGGCTCCAGGCCGCCTCGGTTGCGAGCTACTCACTGATCGCGATGGCGATCGCGACGTTCCTGCAGTCGTGCGCCGGGCCGCCGATCGGCTCGGGTTTTCTGATGCCGCACATCACGTCAGCGGTCTTCCTGTCGCCGAGCCTGATCGCGGCCCGCACGGGCGGGCTCGGGCTGGTGTTCGGGATGACGCTTTTCGCCGGACTCTGCGGCATCTTCTTCTCGCAGGTGATCTCGCGCTTTCGGAAGATCTTCCCGCCCGAGGTTTCAGGCGTGGTGGTCCTGATGGTCGGGCTGTCGATGATCCGCGTCGCGCTATCCCGATTCCTAGGTCTCGGCGATGGCGACGAGGTCAGCGACCTCTCGGAGATCGCGGTTGGCCTCGTCACGATCGTCACGATCATCGCGCTGACGGTCAGCTCGTATCCGCAGCTGCGGCTCTACTCGACGCTCATCGGCCTCTTGGCCGGCTTCGCGCTGTCGTTGGCGTCCGGAATCATCAGCGGAGCGCAACTCGCAGGCATCGCCGATCTGCCGATGTTCGGCCTGCCCTCTCGACCGACCCTGAATCTGCAGTTCGACCTCTTGCTGGTGATCCCTTTCTTTGCGGCGGCGATGGCAGGTGCCATAAAGAATGCCGGGCTTGTCACCAGCATCCAGAAGACCAGTGACCGGAACTGGAAGCGGCCGGAGACCGGCTCGATCGGCGGGGGCATCATGGCCGACGGCCTGGGCAACATCTCCGCGGGCCTTCTTGGCGGCGTCGGTCTCGGCATCGGCGCGGGCAACGTCGGGTTGTCGATCGCGACCGGCGCCCTCTCGCGCGTGATCGGCGTCGCGACCGGATTTCTGTTCCTAGCGCTCGCGGTCATGCCGCAACTCATGGCCGCATTCGCCCTGATGCCGTCTCCGGTGATTGGCGCCGGCCTGATCTACGTCGCCTGCTACCTGGTGACGTCGGGCACACAGCTGATCGTCTCGCGCATGCTCGACGCCCGGCGTACCTTTGTCATCGGGCTGGCGATCATCGGCGGCGTCGGCGTCGAGATCGTACCAGACGCGTTCGCCGGGGCGCCGGTCTGGGCGCAGGCGTTCGTCAGCAGCTCCCTCGCCATGTCCACGACGCTCGCCGTCGGCCTCAACATGATCCTCTCGTTCGGTGTCTCAACCACAGCGCGACGGCGCGTCTCGCTGCTCTCGCCGCTGCGCGAGCCCATCACGCGCTTCGTCGAGGGCAACGGCGCCGCCTGGGGTGCGCGGGGCGACGTCATCGGCCGAGCCGTGCCTGCGCTGATCGAATTGTGCGAGGAAGTGCGACAGTCGAGCGGTTTCACCGAGGTAGACATCGAGATGCGCTTCGACGAGTTCCACTTATCGATCCTGATGATGTGGGAGGCGTCGGACAAAGATGTCGGGAGCGGGCTTAACGCAACGGCGCTCGTTGCGCTGAAGCGTCACGTCCAGCAGCGCTATGACTGCAAAGTCACGTTATCGAGCGACGAGACCTCGAATACGGTGCGGCTGGACTTCATCCATTAGCGCCGTCAGAGGTGGCTCGGCAAATCTGCACAGGGGCTGAGTGGATTGTCTGCCTGAAGGCGGCCAGGATGGCTGCGATCAGGAGATATGATGAGCCTTGCTCGATCGCCCCAGCCGCAAGGTGTCTTTCATCGCCGGGCTAATGGTCGGGGTGGCGACTGAAGCGCGCCGGGTTTCCCGGAGACCGTTTGGTTTGAGTCCTACGCAGCGATTGGCATGGCCTCAAGCTCGGCATAGTATGCGGCTTCTGCTTCAGCGGGCGGGATGTTACCGATCGGCTCGAGCAGCCGTCGGTTGTTGATGGAGTGGATGCCCCTCCCAGCGGCAATGTGAGCGCCAAGTATTGGCGTCCTCCATTAATCGAAGGAAGCCGGAAGTCATGGAACAGATTGCAGTCGTTGGTCTCGACCTCGCTTTTGTGGATCTCCGGCCGCAATCTCGTTGTCGGTGACCGGTAGTCTAGTAGTGGGAGCACGGTGACGGTCTGCTCGTCGGCCAAAATGCACTCCGTCCGAGGGAGGCCGCCCGCGATCTGGACGTGGTTCTGAAGCACATCCGATCGCGCGTTGAGCGGGATCTTGTCTCGAGACCGAACTGGTTTCGATGATACGTCCGGATCTGAGGCTTTCACTCGTTGAGGAACAAGACATGATGGCGAGAAAGCTCCGCCTCGATATCGGAGATCAGATAGTGACAGCCCTTTCTCATCGGACGACCCATTGATCACGCGAGCCGAAACCGCAGAGCATGAGCTGCTTTCCGCCTTGGGCTGGAGTTCGTTCTTTGCCGAACAGATCACGCCGGACGATGCGGATTTAGAGCCTGTTCGTATCGCGAGGGTTCACCGCTCGCGCCTCACAGCTCTGTCCCCACAAGGTCTGGTCGAACCGATCCTGACGTCCGACGTCACGACGAGCCATTTCGCCGTTGGGGACTTCGTTCTTATCCACCCCGCCACCCTCCTTCTCCAGCGCCGCCTCGAGCGACGCTCCGTCATCGAGCGTCGCGTTTCGGGCGGCACGGTTCCGCAGCTTGCCGGGGCCAACATCGACACGCTGTTCATCGTGACATCATGCAACATGGATTTCAGTCCGGCCCGGCTCGAACGGTATCTTGCTTGGGCCAACCAGGCAGGAATGGAGCCCGTCATTTTGTTGACGAAGGCGGATCTCACAGACGATCTCGGCTCATACGAGCGCCAGGCCCGCACGCTGCAGCGTGGGCTTGACGTGGTGATCGTCAATCCAAAATCGAGCGATACGACACCCTCCCTGGCTCAATGGTGCAAGCGTGGGCAAACGGTCGCGCTGGTCGGCTCATCCGGCGTCGGCAAATCGACCCTGGTGAACACGCTGGTCGGCGTGACCGAGGAACCGCAGCAGGAGACCGGCTCCATTCGAGAAGAAGACGCGAAAGGACGTCACACCACGACGGCCCGCTCCCTTCATCCGATTGCAGGCGGCGGATGGGTGATCGACACGCCGGGGATCCGGACATTGCAGGTCAGCGACGTCGCCGACGGCCTCGACATTTTGTTCGCCGAGATCACGGAACAGGCGGTGCAGTGCCGTTTTCGCGATTGTACTCACGCGCATGAGCCGGGATGCGCAGTCCAGGCGGCGGTGGTCGTAGGAGCCATCGATCGAGAACGGCTCGACCGCTGGCGCAAGCTGCAGGACGAGAACGCCGAGAACGACCTCGCCAAGGTCCCATGGGCCAACGGCACAGGCGGAAGGCGCAACAAGAGGCGCTAAGATCAGGTGGGGGGATGTCCCGATCGATGTTGAACTTCTGAAGTGGCGGCGTTGCCCGCCTTGAGCCGGTAGGCTCGGGGTGTCGAATCCACTTCGGAGAGCAACGCCATGAAGAAAGATA
>NZ_JAZHLI010000102.1:0-9224 GCF_036549475.1 Aurantimonas sp. A2-1-M11
CCGGCGGCCGGGTGGCTCGGCGCCACGATCGGCCTCGGTCCCACCTTCCTCGTCATGGCGGCGGGTGCGGCGGCGGGCGTTGCCTCGGCGTTGGTCCTTTGGCCCGCGAACGAACCCGTCGAGGTCGAGCATGTCCACCAGGCATTCGTGCATGACACCCCTCACGTCCACGACGAGCACCACCGGCACGAACACGAAGGCTGGGAAGGCCCGGAGCCACACAGCCATCCGCATCGCCACCAGCCGATCCGCCACCGGCACGCCCTGGTGATCGACGACCACCACGCGACCTGGCCGACCGGCACCGCTGGTGGGTGACCTGACGCCTATGCCGGGGTGTTCTGGTCGGTCTTTCTGGCCGCCAACATCCTGCCGGGTGCCTCCGAGGTGCTGCTCGTCAGCGGGACGGGCGAGCCATGGTTCGTCATCGCCACCGCAACTGTCGGCAACACGCTCGGCTCTTTCGCGAACTGGGCCTGCGGTCGCTTTCTCTCGCACTATCGGGACCGTCGCTGGTTCGAGGATCAGTGTTTTTCCGCGACGCCCGCATGATCGGAGAGAATGCGGCGCAGTGCGGAGTGACGACGGAGAAGCGGGAATTTTCCGCTGCCAAAGGCACTGGTAGAATATCTCAAAGGGCGTTTTACCCCAGCCAGTCGAGACGGCGCGCCCCGCGTCGGCTCGTGTCGCAGTACGGTTTATTCCGCGAGGGATACAATCCATATGGAGGACGATCTCTCATTGCCGCGTATCATAGGATGGGGAATGGACGGTGCGAAGGGTCTCTGATATCTAACCGTCCGATGAGGTTCTCGCGAAATCCTGCCTGGATAACAGTTCGGCTGCTAGCCGCGGTAGCTGTCATGCTCGGCTTGATTTTGTCCTCCGTCGGGTCGGTTGGTGCAGGGGCATCCACCACGGCGGGACTTCCATATGCCGTGTCGATGTCTGTTGAGACCGATTTGAGCGGTTCCGTAGACCATCAGCACGAGCATGATCAGGCGCCCGATGAGGGCCATGATCACAAGGTCTTCGGCGATGCCAACTGTGCGACGCATTGCCTAACGGCGATCCCAGAGACTGTCGTTCCGACGGGTTACGTGCCGGTCAGCCGCGATCTTTCCTATTCGGTCATCGTGACCGATCTGACCGGTCATTCCGGTCCGACGGCCA
Source organism: Aurantimonas sp. A2-1-M11 (assembly GCF_036549475.1). Taxonomy (NCBI): domain Bacteria; kingdom Pseudomonadati; phylum Pseudomonadota; class Alphaproteobacteria; order Hyphomicrobiales; family Aurantimonadaceae; genus Aurantimonas; species Aurantimonas sp. A2-1-M11. Next base: position 1,174 of record NZ_JAZHLI010000102.1, read on the forward strand.
AGCGCCCTCCTCGAATCTGAACGTCTGGGGCTGGCATCAGCCTTATTACGTCTTTCGACCGTCTCCTGGCCGAAAGCGTAGACGTCAGGGATTCGCCAGCGGCGAAGCCTGATCTTCCCCCCATGACCGAACACGCGAGGCCATGCCTTGCGGCGATCGGTATGGCGTTCAGGTCCGAATATGAGATTCTCCATTATTGCCGGCGTCCTGCCTGGCCTCCTTCTGGTTGGCTGCGCGGAGGCAGCTCGGGGTCTGCCTGAGATTACCGCTTTCCCGTCCCCCGATGACCCTTCCGCTCTTGCCGGAACACCTGGCCGTGACCCGGTGGTCGGAACCTATACCCATCGCAATGTTCGTGAACCCGGGGGCTGGCGCGGCACCGCCGTCGAGATGGCGCCCTCTGCCGGACAGGAGCCGTCACGATGAGTTCGCTCCTCAAGATGGGCTGCGTTATTCTCTTGCCGCTGGTCATTTCTGGCTGCGTCGCGGCCTCGGAGACGTTCGAGCCCGATCTCGGCTTCAGCGTCGTTTCCGCCGACAGTGGGCGACGCCTCGGCAAGGAAACGGTTTGGGTCCAGGATCGTGCGCAGGCTGCCGCGATCAATCAGCGGGTCTCTGGCCTGCTCCGCACCAAATATGTCGGCGCCGATACGGCGGTGCAGGTCGCGCTTCTCAGCAACAAGGCCTTGCAGGCCGACTATGCGGAGGTGGGGCTGTCGGTTGCCGAACTCTGGCAGGAAGGGCTCCCCGTCAATCCGAGGCTTTCGCTTTCCTACAGCGGGATTGGTGTCGGACGGACGATCGAGGGGGTAATCGCCGCCAACATCATCCGGATGATGACCCGGGAACGGCGCCTCGACGTTGCCGAGGTCCGGGTCCTCCAGTCGCAATTGCGGGCCGTCGACGCAACGCTGGCGCTTGCGGCCAGAACGCGTGAGGCGTGGATCGAGGCGGTCGCCGCCTGGGAGACGGTTGCCTATCTGAACCGGGCCAAGGTCGCTGCGGATGCCGCGGCGGAACTGGCCAGCGAACTGGGTCGGACCGGAGCGATGCCGAAGGTCGAACAGGCACGCGAACAGGCCTTCTATGCCGAACTCACGGGGACTACCGCCGAGGCGCGACTGGCCGCCCAGTTGGCGAAGGAGAAGCTGTACCGGGTGATGGGCGTCTGGGGGAAGAATCTCGATTTCGAGGTGCCGAACTCGCTGCCTGGCCTCCCGGGCAAACTGAAGAGCTTCAATGCCATCGAGGCGGAAGCCCTCCGCAACCGTGTCGACCTTCAGGTCGCGCGTCTCGAACTGGAGGCTCTCGCGCGATCCTATGGCCTGACGAAGGCCACGCGATACGTGTCGGACCTGGAACTGGCTGCCGGCCTGGAAGTGGAGAAGGAAGTCGAGGAGCGGGAGGACGGGTCCGAAGAAACGAAAAATGTCGTTTCGGGGATCATCGAAGTGGGGCTTGAGATTCCGATCTTCGATAGTGGGCAGGCTCGGCTTCGAAAGGCAGAATTCCAGCACCTGAAGGCGGCCAACCAGTTGGCGGCGAAAGCCGTCGACGTCCGGTCGCAGGCGCGAGCCGCATACAAGGCCTATCGCGGTCGCAGCGAAATCGCTCGCCACTACCGCTCAAGCGTCGTGCCGTTGCGCACGACGATCGAGAAGGAAGCCCTTCTCACCTACAACGGGATGATCACGAGCACCTTCGATCTCCTCGCCGATACGCGGGCGAAGCTCGACGCGATCCTGCTCTCCCTCAACGCCAAGCGCGAATTCCACCTCGCCGACGCCGCATTGACCGCGGCCGTCTACGGCGGCGGCGGCGATGCGCCCGAAGCCGATGATGGCGCCGAGTTGGCGTCCGCCTCTGGCGACGATTGATCGAAAGGACCTGAACAATGGTTTCGAGACGACAATTCATCGGTGCCGGAGCGGCCCTTGCGGGGATCACCGCCTGGTCGAAGACGTCGGCCATGGGGCTTCCGGAGGCGCCGATCATGGAGACGGCGGCCACGCAACCGCCGCTGATTCCGACGGCGGGGCCGGACTACAATCCGGTCGTGACCCTCAATGGCTGGTCGCTGCCCTTCCGCATGAACAACGGCGTCAAGGAGTTCCACCTCGTCGCCGAACCGGTGGAACGCGAGATGGGGGAGGGCATGACCGCCTATCTTTGGGGCTACAACGGCCAGGCGCCCGGACCGACCATCGAGTGCGTGGAGGGCGACCGGGTGCGCATCTTCGTGTCGAACAGATTGAGGGAGCACACCACCGTTCACTGGCACGGCGTAATCCTGCCTTGCGGCATGGACGGCGTGACCGGCCTGACACAGCCGGGAATTCCGCCGGGCAAGACGTTTGTTTACGAGTTCGACGCGGTGAAGAGCGGGACCTTCATGTACCATCCGCACGGCGACGAGATGGTCCAGATGGCCATGGGAATGATGGGCATGTTCATCATTCATCCCAAGGATCCGACCTTCATGCCGGTCGACCGGGATTACGTCTTCATGCTGTCGGCTTACGACATTGATCCCGGTGCGTATTTGCCGAAGGTCATGGAGATGACCGATTTCAATCTGTGGGCCATCAACGCCCGGGTCTTCCCGGATGTCGCACCGCTCGTCGCATCAACCGGCGACCGGGTGCGAGTGAGGGTCGGCAACCTCACGATGACCAATCATCCCATCCACATGCACGGCTACGATTTCGAGGTGACCTGCACCGACGGCGGGTGGGTGAGGCCTGAGGCCCGCTGGCCGGAGGTCTCGATCGACATTCCCGTGGGTGCGATGCGCGCCTACGAATTCGACGCGGTCTATCCGGGCGACTGGGCGCTGCATTGCCACAAGTCGCATCACACGATGAACGCGATGGGGCACGACATCCCGACGCCGATGAATGCCAACAAGGCCAAGGTTGCGGCGAAGATCCGACAGATCCAACCGGACTACATGCCGATGGGCGAAACCGGCATGGCCGAAATGGCCGAGATGGCGATGCCACTGCCGGATAACACGATCCCGATGATGGCCGGCTGGGGGCAGTTCGGGGCGCTCGAAATGGGCGGCATGTTCACGGTGATGAAAGTTCGCGACGGGCTTGCAGCCGACGATTATGCCGATCCGGGCGATTACGAATTTCCTGCCGGAACCGTGGCGTACGAGTGGACCGGCTCCCTCCCGGAGGCACCAGTCGCACCGGCTGGCAGCGCCGATGGCGCTGCACTGCGCCGTACGTCAATCGCCAGGCCCATCAAGCCCGCCGGCAGCGACCATTCCGGACACTGAGCCGGGACACAGGGACACTGACCAGAACCTTAGAGGACCATTCATGCGCAAACTCACGACGCTCCTTCTCGCCACCATGCTGCCCCTCGCCCCCGCTCTGGCAGCCGGAAGCCATTCCGGCGGGCATGAGGACGAGATGATGCTCGGCAAGCCGGCAGAGGCGGCCCAGGCGGGCCGGACCATAGCGGTCAAGATGATGGAGACTGACGATGGCGCCATGCTGTTCGATCCGTCATCCATCGAGGTGAAGCGGGGAGAAACAGTCCTGTTGGACATCCACAACGACGGCGAGATCGCGCACGAGTTCGTCATGGACGGGCACGAGATGAACCAGGAGCACAAGGCGCTCATGGAGAGGTTCCCGGAGATGGAACACGACGATCCGAACTCCGTGCGTCTGGAACCCGGCGAGAGCGGCCAGATCGCATGGACCTTCACCAATGACGGCAGCTTCGAGTTCGCCTGCCTGATCCCAGGCCACTACGAATCCGGCATGCACGGTCCTCTGACCGTCGTCGCCAAATAACCCCATCGACCAGAACAATCAGGAGATCACGATGTCGAAATTCACAAAGTCCATTGCCTTGGCGCTAGTGGCGCTTCCGCTGGCTCTTCCGGCCTCCGCAGCCGATTACACCAAGGGCACCGTCCAGAAGGTCGACACAAAGGCCAAGAAACTGACGATCAAGCACGAGGAACTGGTGAACCTCGACATGCCGGCGATGACGATGGTCTTCGCCGTCGCCGATCCGGCAATGCTGGAGACGGCCAAGGAAGGACAGCCGATCGAAATTGTTGTCGAGAGGGTCCGCGGCAAACTGACCATTGTTGAAATGAAGTAGGAACTTCCCCGCCGGGGGTCGATCGTCCGGCGGGGACTGTTCATGGACTCATCAAAAAATTGCTGAAAGCGACCCATGAAATATTCGACATTCGGCGCAATGATTGCGACATCCACGATCGTGATGTTCGGCTTGATGTATCTGAACACCTACAGCCTCGATCACATCTATTTCAGCGAGACCCGTGCCTGGATGGCGATCTTCATGGGGGCGACGATGGCCGTCATCATGCTTGCCTTCATGCTTGGCATGTATCGCAACAAGACGGCCAACCTCTCGATCTTCGCGGCTGCGATTCTCGTATTTGCGGCATCGCTTTACCTCGTTCGCAGCCAGGACACGATCGCTGATGTTGCGTGGATGAAGGCGATGATTCCGCATCATTCGATCGCTATCCTGACAAGCGAGCGCGCCGACATCTCCGATCCGCGGGTTCGCAAGCTGGCCGATGAGATCATCGAGGCGCAACGGCGGGAGATAGATGAAATGAAGGCCCTCATTGCCGATCTCGAGCGCTAGGACTGATACGCCGGGTCCACGTCAAGTTCGACATCGGCAAACTTCTGCGACGGAGCGAAAGCCACAACTATGGCAGTGAACGATCTTGCAGGAGAAGACCTCGATCGGACGATCATCCGGGTGGAAGCCCGCAATGAGATGCGGACCGTCATCTGGCGTTCTTTGCATGACGGAAAGGTTGCACGAGCATCGATTGGATGGTCGCTGGGTGTTGAAGACCCGGGTGAGCGTTCTCGGGCCGACCAAAACGTCCGATATCGTCCATCTGCCATCGCAGTCGAACAAGCCCAGCAATGCCTGGAGCGACGGCAGAGGAGCGATTTCCTGACACATGCCTCCGCCCAAATGGAAACGGCTGCACCGGCGGTCGACGGAGATCTCTCCCGGCCGGGAGGGCATTCGTGGTGACCTTTCCGATCAGTCGCCGGAGCTTCCTGCTCGGCTCAGGCGCGATGCTTGCGACGACAGGATTATCAACGGCTGCCGCCACTCGACGCCGTCTCGTCGCTGCACCAGGCCAGACGCAGATCGTACCCGAGAAATTCGCAGGCCCAACGCCTGTCTGGGCATTCAATGGTACTGCGCCGGGGCCAGTCCTACGGGTTCGGGCAGGCGGGCGCCTGGCTGCCGACGTCGAGAACGGCCTCGATCAGGCGACCAGCGTTCACTGGCACGGCATTCGTATCGACAACGCAATGGATGGCGTCCCCGGCCTGACACAGGAGGCGATCGCCCCTGGAGATCAATTCGCGTACGAGTTTGTGGCGCCGGACCCGGGGACCTACTGGTACCACTCCCACAATCGATCATGGGAGCAGAATGCCCGCGGTCTTCATGGCGCGCTGATCGTCGACGAGCCTGCGCCATGGAAGGGCGCCGATCGTGACCTCGTCCTGGTTCTCGACGACTGGCGTCTCGTCGCGGACGGGTCCATCGAGGACGGCTTCGGCAGTATCATGGAGTGGGCACATGGCGGCCGCATCGGCAACACGCCTACGGTCAACGGACGTCTGGGATCGCAGATCGCGGTCCGGCCGAACGAACGGATCCGGGTCCGGCTGATCAATGCGGCCAATGCCCGGATCATGGAGATCGCCTTCGCGGATCTGCCGTCGCGTCTCCTGGCGCTCGATGGCATGCCGACGGCGATTGAAACGCTCAGCGGTCCCGTCCAGCTTGCGCCGGCACAGCGGGCCGATCTTCTCGTCGATTTTGCAGGAGCGGACGGGGACACGACGCCGCTGACCCTCCAGACGCGGGATGGGCCCTTCGAGATGGCAACGTTCGTCCTGGACGGTGAGCCGATGCGATCCGAATATCCCGATCCTTTCGGGTTGCCGATGTCCGGCCCGGCGCTTGTGACCGATCTGTCGGACGCCTTCAGGACCGACCTCGTGATGGAAGGCGGTGCCATGGGCAGCATGCAGGGCGCCACGCATCAGGGCCGCTGGATGGACATGCGCGAACTCGTCTCAAAGAGCCGGGTCTGGTCGTTCAACGGCGTGGCCGGCGACATGGACGAACCGCTCGCGACGGTGGAGCGAGGCCGTCCGATCGTCTTCACCCTTCGCAACGCGACCCGGTGGCCGCATGCGATGCACGTCCATGGTCATCATTTTCGTGTCGTTTCCCGTGACGGCAAACCGGTTGCAAACCCGGTCCTGCGCGACACCGACCTGATGATGCCCGACGAGACGATCGAGATCACCTTCATGGCCGACAATCCGGGGAAATGGCTGCTTCACTGCCACATGCTGGAGCACGCCGCAGCCGGAATGATGACTTGGTTCGAAGTGACCTGAGGGATACCGATGAGGCTGTCGAAGACCACCATCTCGGTATCGGCCGGCGTGCTCGCGATCGGCGCGTTCCTTCTGTGGCGCGCCACGTCCACCGGACCAGCTCCCACCGAGCACATCGTCGCCGTGGATATGCCCAAGCTCTCCTTCCAGGCGGAACGGGGACAGGATCTGTTCGCTGCGAACTGCGCTGCCTGCCACGGCGATAACGCCGGGGGTGCCGAACAGGGGCCGCCGCTGATCCACCGGATCTACGAGCCGAACCACCANTATGCCCAAGCTCTCCTTCCAGGCGGAACGGGGACAGGATCTGTTCGCTGCGAACTGCGCTGCCTGCCACGGCGATAACGCCGGGGGTGCCGAACAGGGGCCGCCGCTGATCCACCGGATCTACGAGCCGAACCACCATGGTGACCAGGTATTCCTGATCGCCGCGACACAAGGCGTGCATGCCCATCACTGGCGTTTCGGAAACATGCCGCCGGTCGAGGGGGTCAGTCAGCGGCAGATCGCGGACATCGTCGCATATGTCCGCGAGGTTCAGAAGGCCAACGGCATCTTCTGAACCCGCCATTATCGACGACGTCAGTGGTGCACCAATCGCCAGCACGGACTCGAGATAGTTGCAGTCTTTTGCCCGATCCAGTCAGGCGCCGCCGCTGGTACGTCGGATGCCGCATGATTATGATCGTGCTACATGCTTTTCGAACCTTTCGCTGCCTCGTCTCAGATTGAGCCTTCCAATAATTGGAAGCTAAAGCCAAATTCAACCCTGGTCGTGATTGCCTCCTCTGACTGGATTGCGCGCCAGGAAAACCCCACGAACAGGAACACCAGCGCCATGCCGACGATGCCGATCACGACGATCACGACGATCAGCGGATCGGACTGCCACTTCATCCCGGCGAAGGCGGCCAACACAAATGCATCGAGCGCGATGGCCGTCAGCAGCACCCAGCCATGCGCGCCCATCTCCTGGCGGAGATGCCGGAAAACGCCCCAGTGGATGATCATGTCCATCACCAGGTAGAAGAAGGCGCCGAGAGAAGCGATTCGGCTGAGGTCGAAGAAGACCGTCAGAAAGCCTGCGATCACGACAGTGTAGACCAGCGTGTGGTCCTTGATCGTGCCCGGCATCCCGAAATGGCTGTGCGGGATCATTTTCATGTTCGTTAACATCGCCAGCATCCGCGAGACTGCGAAAACGCTCGCGATCAGACCCGATGCGGTCGCGACCAGCGCGAGTGCCACGGTCAGGTAGAAGCCGGTCTGACCAAGGGCGGGTCGGGCAGCTTCGGCCAGCGCGTAGTCCTTCGCCGCACGATGCGGTCGAGCGACAGGCTGGAGCCGACCGCAAAGGCGACGAGGAGATATACGACGATGCAGATCGCGATCGACCAGACGATGGCCCGGCCAACATTGCGATGCGGGTCGGTGATCTCGGCGCCGCTGTTTGTGATGGTCGTGAAGCCCTTGAAGGCGAGGATAGACAGTACGCATCCGGCCTGGACCGCGGGGAGCAGATTTTTTTGTTTCAGAGCGGTTTCAGGCTTGCGTCTTTCGGCTTGACCCGTTGACGAGTTGCCGGGAGGTCGTGCGCGAGTT
>NZ_JAZHLI010000103.1:0-9205 GCF_036549475.1 Aurantimonas sp. A2-1-M11
ATCCTCCAGGGCTTCGACGGCATTCTTCAGGTCGACGGCTACAGCGGCTATCGCCGGCTGAGCAAGCCGACGCGCTCGGGCGGCGAGCCCATGGTGCTGGCATACTGTTGGGCTCATCTATGGACGCCCCCGACTTTGCAAGGGTCATTCCGGCGGTTTTGGCAATTCCTGCGGCTGCGCTCATCTATCCGGCTTCTACGATGTGGAGCACCCTGCGCCACGAGCCTTGATGGAATATCCGCGAACCGGCCCCCAATCACGTTGCGCGAGCTCGAAGCTCGATGCGCCCAACGGGTTCACCCGGTCCCGGTACGCCCGGTCTTGCCATCACTTGCCTTGTTGCCCTCGCAACCGCATCAGCCCGACTTCGGACCGATCAGGATAACCGCGGAACTCACGCCGGCATGCGGGCCGGCATTCCGTAGGTTCCACCATGACGCAGCAACGCCCAGACGATGCGCGCCGTCTTATTGGCGATCGCCACAACCGCGACATTGGCGGGGCGCCGGTCCCGCAGCTTCGCGAGCCAGGTCCATTTGCGCCCGCGCCAGCGCATGACGGAGCGGCTGCCATGAACGAGCAACTTGCGCAGATAACCGTTGCCGCGCTTACTGATCGAGCCCAACTGATCCTTTCCTCCGGTCGAATGCTGCTTTGGCACCAGCCCCAGCCAGGCCGAGAAGTGACGGCAACACGCTGGATCGCAGGCGGCCTGAGCGATCTCAAACATTACATTTGGTAACATTTTTTTCTGTTGCAGCCGATTGTCGGGAGTTCAGGGAGGGCGCACTATGGAGCCATGGCACCCGTGCGTTACTCACTTCGAAAGCTCTCCGACAGGACTTGGTCCGTTGTCGACTTGTTTACGGACTTGCCCTTAGTTATTGATGAACAAGTGATGGTGGATATGGATGCGAAGGAAGCTGAAGAGTTCGTTGACCTCCTCAATAAAATCGACTTTCAGCGCCGCCACATATTCGAGCAGAACTAGAGAATGTCCCCCGATCGATGAATCGGATATGAAGTGACGGTAGGCGCGGCGTCTGATTCAAAGTCTACCTTGATGGAGGTGGATGATGGCCAGAGCGTTGAGCGAGGATCTGCGGTCACGAGTACTGAAGGCGTCCTCGGACGGAACGATCATCCCCTCCTGCCGCTTCTTTCCCGCACCAGCATGCATATGTGGACGGCCCCTCCTCGCAAGGGGTTGAACAGCGTTTTTGGATCGGATCGCTTGCGGTCATATGTCCGGCGTCCGTGTGTGCGGTCGCACATGACCGCCGGCCAAGATGGTTTCCGCGACGAGAGTTCCCAATAAGCTAGCGGCCTACGAATAGCCGATGCATGCTACGGAGTGGCCCACGCCTCGGATCGATCGATCGCACCACCTGCTCATTCTCTTGCAAGTTCCGGCATCAGCATCGCGGTTGCATGATTGTCTGCTCCCCGCAGTAGCTGATCCTTAAGCTGCCCTCTCCATGGTGGGCGGCACAGCATGCGCTCGATATGATATGAGTCGCCGGTCACCATCATCTTCCAGGCAATGCGCGCTTGAAATCCTTAACGACCTCATTCTGGCACATCGATGCCGTGCGGGGGCCGTCCACTCCAACAGGCTGCGAAGCGGGCGAGCGCGTCTGTGATCGGCCTTCCTTGGGAATGGCTGTCAACTGATACCGTTTCGCTTTGCAGCGAACGTTTGCAACGCAGCGGACACGCGGTGACCACATTCGGTGAACAGCCTGTTGGCATTATCAGACGCGGCAGAGTTTTCTCTGACGTCCCCTCTCACCCTTCGAGATGTATCGCGTTCGCTCGAGCAAGCCTGAACACGGAGTTCGACATGCAAGCGAAACAGCTCACCGCGCGGCGTCCCCTTTTTCCGAGGCAACACGACGCGGCGGCGATTTTGTCTCACAACCCCGAATGGACCGCGTTGAGCAATGCCTTGGAGGCCGGCTTTTCTGCGACCGAGGCAAAGTACATGCTGGATCTAAGCGACGAGCAGATAAGCAATTATTTCCGCTGCCAGCGGGAAGCGGCCGGATAGTGCAATTCCGGCCTGTGGGACGGTGATCGGTTACAGTCCGTTTGAAAATTGTCTCAAAGGCTGATGCGTCGGAGCAGGAGGCTTCCTATGGCGACGTGGATCATGGCTTCCGAGACGTCGATGCGCTGGTCGTAGTCGCCCAGGAGGCGTCGCCAGCGGATTATCCGAAGGTTGTTTCGACCACCCGTCAGCGCGGGAACCTCTACGGCAGCGTCGGTGCGCTTACAGGGAGATCTCGACGCCTGGCTCGTCCACTACAACACCGAGCGACCGCACCTCGGATGCCGCAACATGGGTCGAGCAATGCCGTCATTTCGCGACCGGCGCGGCCATTGGCATAGGCCTCCAGCGCCTGGCCGCCGGCATACATCAGTGCCACGACCCCGCCGCCAGCGTCTCGCCGACCAGAAGTGCCGCGGTCATCGCCAGCACCGCGACGATATCGAGGCGCAAATTCCCGCGACGCGCGCTGAGGACCATCTCGCAAGCCAGGACCGCGAGAACCGGGATCACCCCGACCGCCGAGGCGCCATTGGCCAGGTCGGGCCGGCCAAGCGCCCAAGCGACGTTCCCCGCAGCCAGCCCGGTCACGGCAAGGGCGATCGAGGCGACGCGCACACGACGCCTGATGCGCCCGTAATCGACGACCGGTGCGCGCCGTTCCGTTAAAATCATCTGTCCGGTCCCATGCCCCGAAATCTCCACGACGCCATTCCGGCGGACGGAACCAGATCGCGCGCAGATCCGTCGCCCGCGGCAGGCGTGCGTAGGCGAGCGCCGGTCACTCCCGCGATCGGGTCCCGTCGGCGTGATGCTGCAGACGGTCGAGGGGCGCGGACGATATCGACCAGATGTCTCGTCCTAGCACCGTCTTTGGGAATTTGATCAGCGCTGTCCGCAACTTGCCTCCGCGCAGCGCAATTAGTCAGCGAACGACTTCCCTGGGGCCCTGACGGGATCGAACCTGGGCGCCGAAGCGTCTAGTCAGTGCGCATGCCGCTTCACCGGAGAATTCGATGCCCCTCTATTTTTTCGACATTCAGGACCGATACGCGTTCAGCGAGGACGATGTCGGGGTGGAATGCGAAACGCGGGAGAAGGTGCGCGATACGGCCTTCGAGGCGCTACCCGGCCTGGCCAACTCCGCCTTGTCCCATGGGGACCACCACACCATCACCGTGACGGTTCGCGACGAGGCCGGCACGAACGTTCTCAGGGCGTCGCTGAAAATGGACGCCGACTGGCTGGACCGCGACTGAAGGGCGAGATCGCCCGGGACGACAGGATATCGCTGACGGACAAGCGAACCGCGGGGCTCGCGACTGGAACGATTGCGGGAGATGAGAGTAAGCGTTTGGAAGACGCAGCGGCGGTCAGACCAGAATGCCGCAAAGCGCAACCGACACCTGACATCATCCCGCGGAGGACAAAATGGACCGTCAAGGCTGGAGCAGGCACGAGCCTGAACGCCGCAAATATCGGGCGGCCCTCGGATGGCTGATCGTGCTGGTGACAGTCGGCGCAGTCGGCGCCTTTCTCCTTTCCGAACGCGGAGATGGCCTGTCGGACGGGCCACAGCCTGCCGTAACGCCTCCGGCACCAAGCGCAATCGTGGAATGATCCGCGCGCCGCATTGGGAACAGCGTTTCTTAAGAGCCGTCGCGAACGACCCGGCGATGAACGATCACGGGGAAGTCTTCCCGATACGCGCCCTATCGCGATAGGATTGGGGAACGATCGATGAGAGCACCCCTTCACGCTGCATCATTCCAGCATGAAGAGGTCTATAAATGAGACATATCCTTGCAGCCGCAGCGTTCTCGATCGTCGCAACTCCGACGTTCGCGCAGGAGCCGAAGAACATTGTTTTGAGATGACGCGCGCACAATTTCCTCACGACCACTGTCCCTGCGCGGCTTCGTCAAGCTGACGGTCGTGACGCTCTGCGGCATGCTCTTCTGCATTGCGGTATCGCTCGCCTACAACGCGGTCATGTTTCGCAATGCGCATCCCGAGCCCTTCCGCCTGGCGATGATGTCTGCCGTCGTCCTGCCGACGATCCTGGCCGGTCCGCTCTTTGTCTACCTTTTGCTGAAGCTTCGGGACCTGCGCATCCTGAACCGCGAACTCCAGATCATCGCGGCCCATGACGGACTGACCACGCTGCTCAATCGGCGCGCCTTCACCGAACGGGCCGAGGCGCGGCTCGAAGCCATGGCGACAGGTGACGTGCCCGGCGCCCTGTTCCTGATCGATGCGGATTTCTTCAAGTCGATCAATGACCGCTACGGTCATGCCACCGGCGATCGGGCCCTGAAGGCCATTGCGCTGCGTCTGAAGGAGTGCCTGCGGCCGGGCGATATCATCGGCCGGCTGGGCGGCGAGGAATTCGGTGTGCTCCTGCCCGGTGTCGACCGTTCCGCAGCGATGATCGTAGCCGAACGCTTCTGCGACTCCGTCGCGAGCATCCGACTGACTTCCCTGGAGGGGAAGTTGGTGCCCCTTTCGGTCAGTGTCGGCGGCGTCCTGTTCGATGCTCAGGACAGCTTTCACGCTCTCTACCAGGCGGCCGACGACCGCCTCTACAAGGCGAAGGCCAGCGGCCGCAACCGCTTCGTCCTGGCCAATGCGGTCTTGCGGGAGACGGTCGCCGAGCGGGCCGAGATCTGAGGCCCCCGGCGGCGAGTCTCAACGCTCGCGCCGGAGCCCCTTGGCCTGCAGTTCGTCCAGATAGGCCTGCCAGCGCGAATCCTTCTCGCGCGCCAGGTCGGCGAGATAGCCCCAGGTGAAGATGCCGGTATCGTGACCGTCGTCGAAGCCGATGCGGACCGCGTAATGGCCGATCGGCGCGACCGAGGCGATCGCCACTTCGATCTTGCCGCCAACGGTCTTGCGCTGGTCCGGCGAATGGCCCTGCACCTCGGCCGAAGGCGACATCACCCGCAGCATCTCGGCCGACAATTCGTCGCGTCGGCCCTCCGGCTGGACGAGCACCAGCGTCCGCCGATCGGGCGTGACGCGGATTTCCTGCGGCGGTAGAGTGGCCTCGGTCATGGCTGTTTCGCCTCCCCGGCGTGATTCATTTTGTCGGACAAGGGCTTCATCGTCTCCCGGCGCTTGACCCGCAAGCACCACGCTTCCACATTCGCTGGCATGGACATCACCCTTGCCCGCGAAGCCGCAATCTCATGAGCATCGTCACCGACATCAAGGCCGCTGCTGCAAAGACCCGGCCGCAGACCGCCGCGAGCCCGGAGATGATCGACCCCTTCGGGCGGGCGGTCACCTATCTGCGCGTCTCGGTCACGGACCGCTGCGATTTTCGCTGCGTCTACTGCATGGCCGAGGACATGACGTTCCTGCCCAAGCGCGACCTTCTCACGCTCGAGGAACTCGACCGTCTGTCCACCGCCTTCATCGACAAGGGAGTGCGCAGGCTGCGCCTGACCGGCGGCGAACCGCTGGTGCGCAAGAACATCATGCATCTGGTGCGCTCGCTGTCGCGGCATCTGGAATCGGGAGCGCTCGAAGAGCTGACCCTGACCACCAACGGCTCGCAGCTCGTCCGCTTCGCCGACGAACTGGCCGATTGCGGCGTGCGCCGCCTCAACGTCTCCCTCGATACGCTGGACGCGGACAAGTTCCGGCAGATCACCCGCTGGGGCGAGCTCGACCGGGTGATGGCCGGCATTCGCGCGGCACAGGCCGCCGGCATGAGGATCAAGCTGAACGCGGTGGCGCTGAAGGGTTTCAACGAGGACGAGATCCCCGCCATGATCGAGTGGGCCCATGGCGAGGGCATCGACTTCACGCTGATCGAGACGATGCCGCTCGGCGAGATCGACGAGGACCGCACCGACCAGTATTTGCCGCTCAGCCAGGTGCGTCGCGACCTCTCCCGGCGCTGGACGCTCGACGATATCCCCTACAAGACCGGCGGACCGGCGCGCTACGTGGAAGTGGCCGAGACCGGTGGGCGACTCGGCTTCATCACGCCGATGAGCCACAATTTCTGCGAAAGCTGCAACCGCGTCCGCGTCACCTGCACCGGCACTCTCTTCATGTGCCTCGGACAGGAAGACGCCGCCGATCTGCGGGCGCCTTTGCGCGCCTCGGAGGGCGATGAATTGCTGTCGAACGCCATCGACGAGGCGATCGGCCGCAAGCCGAAGGGGCATGATTTCATCATCGACCGCGACACGAGCAAGCCCTCGGTCTCGCGGCACATGAGCATGACCGGAGGATGATCCATGCGCTTTGAAGGACTGTCGGTCGCCGCGCTGGTCTTGGCGGCTGTGCTAACCAGCGTCGGCCCGGCGAACGCCGACGACGTGACCTATCGCAACGAACGCTTCGGCACGACGGCGCGCTTTCCCGCCGAGGCCTTTCCGGACCAGCTGCCGGCCCCGACGAATGGCGACGGCCTCGGCTGGCGCTCGCCGGAGGGTGCGGAGATCTTTATTTACGCCAGGCCGCGCCAGGAGGGCGAGACGCCGAAGGCGGTGGTGCGCGAGCGCTCCGACACGGACGAGGTCACCTATGACCGGTCCGGCGAGCGCTGGGCCGTCGTCTCGGGCTATCGCGACGGCAGGATCTTCTACGAGCGCTACATCTTCCGGGGCGATCTCGTGCATTCGGTCTCGATCCGCTACCCGGAATCGGAGCGCGAGACCTATGATCGGCTGGTGGGACCCATCACCATGACGCTGGACGGCCCCGCCCGCGAGTAATCGCGGAGAGGAATCCCTGCCTGGGCGATCCATCGGCGGCCAGAGCCTGCCTTCGGAAAACGCTCCGTCGCCCTCGCCAACTGCCGGGGTGAGGCGTAAGGGAAGCTGATCATCCACCGCCCGGGGCGTCCCTTGCTCAGCGACAATGCGCGCGCCGCGCTTTTCATGCTCGTCTCGATGGCGGGATTCGTGATCAACGACACCTTCGTGAAGCTGTCGTCGGAACACATCGCGCCGGCACAGATCATGGCGGTGCGCGGCGTCGCCGCGTCGCTGCTGCTGTTCCTGCTGGCATGGCGGATGGGGGCGCTGCGGCCTGTGCGCATGGCGATGTCGCCGCGGCTGATGCTGCGCACCGTCGCCGACATCATCGCGACGCTCTCCTACATCACCGCCCTCGCCCACATGCCCATCGCCAACGCCTCTGCGATCTTCCAGGCGCTGCCACTCACGGTCACGCTGGGTGCCGCGCTGTTCCTGGGCGAACCCGTCGGCTGGCGGCGCTGGGCCGCGATTGCCGTGGGCTTCGTCGGCGTCCTCGTCATCGTGCGGCCGGGCACCGAGGGCTTTACCGTCTATTCCCTCGCCGTGCTGGCTTCCGTCGCCGGCTCGGCGGTGCGCGACCTTGCCACCCGGCGGATGGACCGGGCCGTGCCGTCGCTGTTCGTCGCCCTGATCACCGCGATCGCGGTCTCCGCCCTGGGCTGGCTGCTGATCCCGCTGTCCGGCGGCTGGAAGCCGATGCCGGGGATGACGATCGTGCATCTGAGCTGCGCGGCCGCCGCCATCGCCGTCGGCTACATCTTCATCGTCCAGGCGATGCGGCTCGGCGACATGGGCTTCGTCGCGCCGTTTCGCTACGCGATCCTGGTCTTCGCGCTGATCCTCGGCTTCGTCGTCTTCGGCGACCTGCCCTCGCCGCTCACCCTCCTGGGCGCGGCCATCGTGGTGGCAAGCGGACTTTATACCCTATATCGCGAACGGGTCCGCGGGGTCGCCGCGCCGGTCAAGACACAGGTGCATTGATGCTGACGCAAAGCCCGGGCCCGCGGGCCGAACCGGCCATCCCGCCGGCGGCGGAGGAGACCGTGCCACCGGCAAACGGCGGCTCGGCGCCGCGCCGGCCGATGCTGGTCTCGCTGATGATCGCCTCGGCCTTGTCGCCGCTGGCGATCAACATCTTCATCCCCTCCATGGCCTCGATCGCCGCGGATCTGTCGGCGGATGGCGCGACGGTCGGGCTCGGCCTGTCGCTGTATCTCGTCGCGACGGCCATCATCCAGCTCATCGCCGGTCCCCTCTCCGACCGTTACGGCCGCCGGCCGATCATCCTCGGCGGCATGGCGCTGTTCCTCGTGGGCACGCTGCTGTGCCTGGTCGCCGACGACGTGGTGCTGTTCCTCGTCGGCCGCGTCATCCAGGCTGCCAGCGCCACCGGAATCGCACTGTCGCGGGCGATCGTGCGCGACGTCTACACCCGCGAGCGCGCGGCCGCGATGATCGGCTACGTCACCATGGGACTGGCGGTGGCGCCGATGCTGGGGCCGCTCATCGGCGGCATCCTCGACACCGCCTTCGGCTGGCGCAGCGTCTTCTGGCTGCTCACCGGCATCGGCGTCGTCACGATCGCCCTCCTGGCCTTCGACCTGTCGGAAACCAACAGCGAGAAAGGCCAGCCGATCCTGCCGCAACTGCGCGCCTATGGCGAACTGGCGGGATCGTCGGCCTTCTGGATCTATGTCGGAACGTCGTCGCTGACTTCCGCCGTGTTCTTCGGCTTTCTCGGCGGCGCGCCCTTCATCGCCATGGCCGTGCTGGGAATGACGCCTGCCGGCTACAGCGTCTGGTTCGCGCTCTGCGCGATCGGCTACATGGCCGGCAATTTTGCCACCGCACGGCTGTCCGAACGGTTCAGCATCAAGACCATGATGGTCTCCGGCGCCACGCTCACCCTGGCCGCAACCGGCCTGTCGCTGGCTCTGATCGCCGGCGGCTTCCTGTCGCCGCTGACCCTGTTTGCGCCGATGCTGCTGGTCGGGTTCGGCAACGGGCTGGTGCTGCCGACGGCCACCGCCGGCGGCATCAGCGTCATGCCGCAGGCCGCGGGCGCGGCGGCCGGCATGCTCGGCGCCTGCCAGATCGGCACCGGGGCGCTCAGCTCGATCCTTGCCGCGCTGCTGGCCACCGGCGCGAGCGGCGCGGTGGGTCTCCTCCTGCTGATGACGGGCATCGCGGTGGCCGGCCTCGGCGTGGCGCTGGCGGCCAAGCGCGTGCAGCCGGCCGGCTGACGGGGAATATCGTTTCGCCCGACGGGCAGGGCAATCGCATTTCAGAACAGGCTGAGCAGGCGAGAGAGGAATGCATTGTCCCAGCCTGCCCTTTGGAATTTCCCCTTCAAGGATTCCTTTGAGCCGTCCTTCTGCAT
>NZ_JAZHLI010000104.1:0-1771 GCF_036549475.1 Aurantimonas sp. A2-1-M11
TACGTCACGCGGCACTGGGACGGGCTCTGCGTCTTCCTCGACGACGGCCGCGTCGAGATGGATTCGAACCCTGTCGAGAACCTCATCCGTCCGCTGACACTCAATCGCAAGAAACGCGTTGTTCGCAGGCCACGACGAGGGCGGCAGGAGCTGGGCCCGGCTCGCGTCGCTGATCGGCACCTGCAAGCTGAACGGCGTCGAGCCCTACGCCTATGTGAAGGCGACCCTCGAGGCGATCGCCGCGGGCCACCCGCAGAGCCGTATCGACGAACTCCTGCCCTGGACCTTCGTCCCGCAAGACCCGGCATAGTAGCCGGCGCCTTCGGCGGCAGCTTCCCAACAAACGTTGCAAACTTTGTTGCACTCGAAGGCGACCTTGCGCCTCGAAGGCCGCAGACCTCCCTCAGGACCGGTCAAGCCCAAAAGGCAATGTCCGTCGCCCACCGCTTACTCTGAGCTCATCCTCAGTCGTCCCATTCAGCCTGTCGGCACCGGCTGCGATATCTCTGCACATGAGGCAGCCGCCCTGTGAAAAGTGCTGATATGGCATGCGGTAAAGCAGGAGGATGGAGGGGCGCATGGTCCGTCGGCATCTGTAAACCCTTGTTTACCAACTATTTAGCCGTCGATCGTTTTGCGCTCACCTTGTTCACATCTTCGTAATACCCCCCCCTGCAGGGTACCTCCTCTATCCAATCGCAGGTGCTCTTATGCGTAAACGTGTCGTCTTCCTGGGCCTACTGGTCTTCACTCTGACTCCCGTGCAAAATTCTTTCGCCGAGAATTGGATCGTCGACCGGGTATCGGGACGAGCGTGGGCGCTTGAGGTCGGAAAAGAGCCGGTCCGCCTCACCGCGAAAATGGCAGTTCCCGAAGGCGTCACCATCGAAACTTCATGGACCGGCCGCGTGCGGCTTGTCGAAGATAAGAACGTCATGACGTTCGCACCCAGTACCGTGGCGGTGGTGGCACCATCCCGCTCCGATAGCAGGACGCGTGTCGTCCAGCAGGTGGGCAGCGTCGAGTTCGAAGTTGAGAAGCGCGGACGGCCGCATTTCTCTGTAGAGACGCCGTATATGGCCGCAGTCGTCAAAGGCACGACCTTCACGGTGGATGTCTCCGACGTCGCTACCAGCATCGACGTGGCGGACGGTCTGGTCGAGGTTCGAGACCCAATCAGTGGTCAGAGGGCCGCCATCGGCGCGGGTCAATCGGCCAGTGTTGATGCTTCACGTACTGGACTGGCGACCGCTGGAATAAACGCTCCCACGGTCACGCCGGGCAGACCGGTCGCGCCCACGGTCGCACCACTGGGGCGGGATTTGTCTAGTTTCCGTGACGAAGCACAGAACGGGCCGAAGTCGGATAGGGGCAGTAATCAGAGCCAAGGAAGGAGTGCCGCAGCTCGAGGCGACGATGTCGGAAACGGTGGCGGCAATTACAATAATGGTGGCAACGGCTTTGGTTACGGCTTCGGCGGTGGCAACGCCGGCGGCAACGGCCACGGCAACGCTGGCGGCAACGGCAATGGCAACGTCGGCGGCAACGGCAATGGCAACGTCGGCGGCAACGGCCACGGCAACGCCGGCGGCAACGGCCACGGCAACGCCGGCGGCAACGGCCACGGCAACGCCGGCGGCAACGGCCACGGCAACGCTGGCGGCAACGGCAATGGCAACGTCGGCGGCAACGGCAATGGCAACGTCGGCGGCAACGGCAATGGCAACGTCGGCGGCAACGGCAATGGCAACGTCGGCGGCAACGGCAATGG
>NZ_JAZHLI010000104.1:1890-9041 GCF_036549475.1 Aurantimonas sp. A2-1-M11
CGGCAATGGCAACGTCGGCGGCAACGGCAATGGCAACGTCGGCGGCAACGGCAATGGCAACGTCGGCGGCAACGGCAATGGACGGAACTAAGTCTGTACCGGTCGCAGCGCTAGCGAGGTGAGCGCATCAATGGCCCCCGTTCCTGAGATGGCCCAAAGATTGCTGCCGTCTCCGCAGCGCACGGTCGTCCTGCTTCTTATCGGTCTCGGCCTAATTCTCGCCGATCTGTCCGGCTTGGCAGCATCTGTGGATGCTCGCCTGGCGGAGCTGCGTTTCCAAGCCGACGCGATAGAGCCAACGGGCGACATCATCCTCGTCGACATCGATGCTAAGAGTCTGGCGGAGATCGGCATCTGGCCTTGGCCAAGACGTCTGCATGGCGAACTATTGCAGGCGGCGGAAAGCGCACAGGCGCGCAGTATCGCTTACGACATCGATTTCAGTACCAGTTCCTCGCCGGAAGACGATCAGGCATTCGCGGCGGCCCTTGCCGGAACTGAGATGGAGACGTTTCTGGCGGCGTTCGTCCAGCCGGACACCGCTTCGGGTGCGGGTCTTAGCGCGTCGCTTCCGATCGAGATGCTGCTTCGATATTCATGGCCGGCGGGTGTTAATGTTCCGATCGACAACGACGGTCGTGTCAGACGATTTCCTACGTCTATCGACGGTGCAGGAGAGCCGTTGGTCTCGATGCCGTCGCTACTTGCCCACGACGACGCGACCACGGGTTCACTCGGGATCGACTATGCCATCTCGGCAGGACAAATACCGCGCATTTCATATGTGGATCTACTAAGGAACCGGATCGCACCAGGTTCGATCCGCGGAAAGACGCTGATCGTCGGCGCCAGCGCCATTGAACTGCGCGATCTCTTTCCTGTGCCGGTCCATGGTATCGTATCTGGGTCAACGATCATCGCGCTCGCAACCGAAACCCTGCTGCAGGATCGGGCACTGCATAGTCTGGGTACGCCATGGTTTGTGTTGGCAGGCCTCGCGCTTATTTTGGTTCCGGCCGCGTCGCACCTCTCTTCGCGCCAAGCCTTTTCGGCCATTGCCGGCGCGGCGGTCTCAGCGGAACTGTTGGCATTCTATTTGCAGAGCGCTCATGCCGTTGTGCTGCAAACAGCCGGCTTCCATGCCTTGCTCATCGGTCTTGTGGTATGGGTGCTATCGCGCGAGTTTAATTTGCGACGCGTTCGCCTCTGGATCGCCCGGACTCAGGCGGCCAACAGCCAAAGCGTCCTTGAACGCGTCCTCGACGACGGGTTTCACGGCGTCGCGATTGTCGATGAGCAACAGCGAATCACTCGCATCAATCGCGAGGCATTAGAACTCCTCGGTCTGAAGAACGCGACCCGTCTAGACGAGCTGCCGTCAGAAATCAGCGACAACGTCTCGGCTGTTGTCACGGAGTTCGAGCACGGCAGGACTACAGGCAAGCCGGCGGTGCACGTGCTTCACCTGCCCGGCGGCGAGCGGGTGTTAGAGTACTCCATCGTGCCGTTCTGGCTAGCGGGCATTGCTGATCCGGAAGAAGACGTATCAGGCGACATTGTCTATGCCACATTGACGCTGCGCGACATCACCGAGCGCCAGAAGGCGCATGAGCGCATTCACTATATGGCTCTTCACGACAGCCTGACCGGGCTCGGCAATCGACGCGCCCTAGAGCAAAAATTGGAAGCGATCCTCGGCGGTGTCGCGCCGGATGGAGGCATAGCTCTTTTCGCGTTCGATCTAGACCGCTTCAAAGCCGTTAATGATGCCCTTGGTCATGGCGTCGGCGACGAGGTGCTCAAGGAAACCGCACGGCGGGCAGAAGATGTCTTAACCGGGTCCCTGCTGATCGCCAGGAGCGGTGGAGATGAGTTCATCGCAATTATGCCAGCGGAGAACCTGCCCTCGGCCCGTGCCATGGCTGCGGCACTCATCGACGCGATTGCCAATCCGTTCCTGCTATCTGGCCATCGTATCTGGGTGGAGACCAGCGTCGGCATCAGCTGGTGGCACGGTCAGGAGGCCACAGTAACCTCGATGATGCGCCACGCCGATGTTGCCCTGTACCGTGCCAAGCGCACGTCCGGCGAGAAGGTGGTGACGTTCGAGCCGCCCATGGATGGTGACCGTCTACAGCGGCTGAAGCTGGAGGAGGATCTGAACGAAGCGCTCAATCGGCACGAATTCAAAGTGGTCTACCAACCGCAACTGCGTCTCTCGTCCGAAGAAATCGTCGGGGCCGAAGCCCTAGTGCGTTGGACACATGCCGAACGCGGCTTCGTCTCGCCGGTCGAGTTCATTCCGGTCGCCGAGGAAACAGGACTGATCCATCGCCTCGGCGCCTGGGTGTTGGAAACGGCCTGTGTAGAAGCAATGAGATGGCCCAAGCCAATCAAGGTCGCAGTGAATGTCTCCGCCATTCAGTTTGCAGCAGGTGACCTCGTCGCGGCAGTGCGTCAAGCGCTCACTATATCTGGCTTGCCTCCGGAGCGTCTTGAGCTGGAAATAACGGAATCTGCTTTCGTGGAAGAGAGCGACAAACTCCACCCGATTTTCGAAGAGCTGTTGGCGATCGGCGTTAGCTTCGCCCTCGACGATTTCGGCACAGGGTACTCCTCGCTTGGCTACCTCCAGCGCTTCCCTATCTCCAAGATTAAGATCGACCGCAGTTTCGTCACGGACATCCTGACCAGCAATCACTCGATCGCCGTGATACGTTCAGTTATGGCGCTAGCCGAAGGTCTTGATATCCGCACTATCGCCGAAGGCATTGAGACGCCTGAACAGGCGACAATGCTTCGGCTTGCCGGATGCAACGACGGCCAAGGGTACCTGTTCGCGAAGCCGATCGAGGGGTCGGCAATCGCTGAGATGATGGAGGCCTCGCACATTGTTGTTCGCAAATCTGTCGCGTTCGGGGGGTGAGGCTCCGGCGGCAAATTCCGTCGACCGATAGCTCGCGACGCGAGAATCACAGAATGGCCTGGCTCGGGAATACACGGCGCGGGAGCCTGACCTTGCTTCGCGGTTACGCGGCGGTTACAGGCACCCGCCTCGCTGCCAGTTCGATGCGGTTCAACAGCGTACGACGCCGTTTAAGTCGGCTGATGCTCTCAGGCCCGAACGGACGGGCACTCCGGCGAACTGGAGTGCATCGGAGTGCATTGTTTAGACAGCGTAATTTCTCGCTTGCCAAGGTTGGGGTCGTGGGTTCGAATCCCATCGCCCGCTCCAAATTCTTCCAGAACTGAACGACTTGCGGGCTCGGACATCCGGGCCTTTTTCTGTTTCCTTTGCCTCATGCTCCGTCATAGCTGCGATCCATCAGCGGCTTGGCACGGTCCAGCGTTGCCGTATCGGTCGTGGTTTCGCGGTCGCCGCTACCGGGATCGTCGACGGTGCGGACGGCGCCAGCCCTGATCGCACCGACAGCAAAATCCTCGCCACCCATCCCGTGACCCGAAGCCTTTGCCGCCTAGATGGCGGAGCAAAGGAGTTCACGATCATGAACAAGCTCATTCCCGTCGCCCTGACAGCGCTGCTGGCCCTGTCGGCCTGCGGCGACGAAGCCGAGACCGGCACCGCCGATCCCGCCGCGCCGGCCACCACAGGCGAATCGGCGACCGATCGCGAAACCGGCGAAGCCATGGATGCGATCGGCGAGGCCGGGCGCCAGACCGGCGAGGCGGCCCGCTCGGCGATCCAGGACCTGTCGGATGCGGCGGGACCCGCCATCGACAACGCCCGCAAGGCGGGCAGTGACGCCCTGGAAGGGGCCAAGCAGGGCCTGAACGACCTGACCCGCGGTGCCGCCTGCCAGACGGCTCGCACCGCCGAGGACGCCGACGGCATCGCGGCCAATTGCTGACCGCGCCAACCAGATCAGGGGGGACGGGCGCGCCCCTCCTGATCTGTCGAGCATTCGCAGCGGAGCGCATCGTGCAGGCACCAAAGGAGCATGAGACCCATGATCGCGGTGCAGCAGACCGGCCATGACGACCCGCTGGCGTTTTCCGTGACGGTCGACGGCGCTTCCCATGCGGTCACCATGTCGTCGGCCGATTATCGGCGGCTTTCCGGCGACCGCTGCGCGCCGGACACCTGCATCCACGCCGCCTTCCGTTTCCTCCTCGACCGGGAGCCGAAGGACGCGATCATGACGCGCTTCGACATCAGCGTGATCGGCCGCTATTTCCTGGAATTCGAACGGGAACTGCCCCGCTACATCGAGGGCCTCGAGCCCCGGTAAAGCGCCATGCGTCCCACAGGACGCGCAAAGTACGCGTTGGCCTGTCGGCTCACTGCACCTTTCAACGATCGAGGCGGATTGCGAGACCATCGCGGCAGCCGGTCCGCATTGAGAAACCGCGAAGCTTGGCAGCCCGTCGCGCAGGCCTCCCCAAACGCAAAAAAAGGCGCCCCGAAGGACGCCTTTTTGCGAGACTGGCTCGATTGGTTGCGGGGACAGGATTTGAACCTGTGACCTTCAGGTTATGAGCCTGACGAGCTACCGGGCTGCTCCACCCCGCGCCATGACCGGCGGCGCGTTCCGCCTCGCCGGTGACCTCCATATATGCGACAGGCGGATGAATGTGAAGGGGAAATCTCGCCGAATTCGGCGAAAACAACATCCCCTTCGGCACACGCGACATGTGCGGGCCGATCCATCCTGCCAGGGCCGCAAGGCTAGCAGAGGCGGCAGCGCGTGGAAAGTGTCGCCGCAGATCACCTCGCTAGCGCTCGCCGCGGCGCCGGTTCGATCAATCGCGCAATTCGCGCCGGAGCACCTTGCCGACGCCGCTCTTGGGCAGCTCGTCGCGGAACTCCACCTCGCGCGGCCGCTTGTAGCCGGTGAGATTGTCACGGCAGAACGCCTTCACCGTATCGGCCGTCAGTTCCGGGTCGCTGGCCACGACGAACAGCTTGACCGCCTCCCCCGAATTCTCGTCGGGAATGGCGATCGCCGCCGCCTCGACGACGCCCGGCATCCGCGTGACGATCTCCTCGATCTCGTTCGGATAGACGTTGAAGCCGGAGACGTTGATCATGTCCTTCTTGCGGTCGACGATCCGGAAGCGTCCGGCTTCGTCCATCACGCCGATGTCGCCGGTGCGGAAGAAGCCGTCGGCGGTCATCACCCGCGCCGTCTCGTCCGGGCGGTTCCAGTAGCCCGCCATCACCTGCGGCCCGCGGATGGCGATCTCGCCCCGCTCGCCGACCGGCACCGCGCCGCCCTCCTCGTCGAGGATCGTCATTTCGGTCGAGGGGATCGGCACGCCGATCGTGCCGCTGTATTCGGTCGAATCGGTCGGGTTGCAGCAGGCCGAGGGCGAGGTCTCGGACAGGCCGTAGCCTTCGCAGATCGAGCAGCCGGTCTGCTTGCGCCACAGCTCGGCCGTGGCCGCCTGGACCGCCATGCCGCCGCCCACCGAAAGCCGCAGATGCGACCAGTCGACACTCTTGGCGTCGGGATGGCGCGCCAGCGCGCCGAACAGGGTGTTGACCGCCGGGAAGGAATGGAAGCGATGCTTCTTCAGCTCCTTCAGGGTCGCGGGAATGTCGCGCGGATTGGGGATCAGGATGTTGCAGCCGCCGGTGCGCATCGACAGCATCATGTTCACGGTGAAGCCGAAGATGTGATAGAGCGGCAGCGCGCAGACGGTCGTCATCTGCTCGCCCTCGGGCATGGTCTTGAGCGCCGGCGCGTGCCAGGCTTCCGACTGCAGCACGTTGGCGATGATGTTGCCGTGGGTCAGGGTCGCGCCCTTCGACACGCCGGTCGTACCGCCGGTATATTGCAGCACAGCCGGATCCTCGCGTTCGGACGCGACGGCGGTAAAGCTCGCGGCGCGCCCGGTCGCCATGGCGTCGCGGAAGGCGATGGCGCCATCCAGCCGGTAGGCCGGCACCATCTTGCGAACCTTGCGTACGACGAAATTGACCAGATGGCGCTTCACCAGCGGCAGCATGTCGCCCATGGAGGTGACGATCACATGCTCGACCGGGGTCTCGGCCCGGCAGGCCTCGAGCGTCGCCCCCATGTTTTCCAGGATCACGATCGCCTTGGCGCCGGAATCGCGCAGCTGGTGCGACAGCTCGCGCGGCGTATAGAGCGGATTGGTGTTGACGACGATGAGCCCCGCCCGCAGCACGCCGGCGACGGCCACCGGATACTGGAACAGGTTCGGCATCATCAGCGCGACCCGGTCGCCCTTTGTCAGGCCCAGCGACTGCAGGAAGGCCGCGAAATGCCGGGACTGGTCGTCCAGCTCGCGGAACGTCATCATCGCGCCCATGAAATGGAACGCCGGCTGGTCCTTGTGCTGGGCGAAGGCCTCGCTCAGCAACTCGCCGAGGGAATGATAGGGGAAATCCGGCAATTCGGCCGGCACGCCCTCAGGATAGGTCTGTAACCAGGGTTTCTGCATCGTCGACACCTCCCGTTGTCCGGCCTTACCGATAGCGCAGACCGCGGCAAAACGGAACGCTCTGCCGTTTACGTCAACGGAATTTATCCGGGCATGCCGCAGCCTGCGAGATGTAGCCGTTGGCGCCCGGAACCAGGGCCCGGCTCTCACAATAGAGGAGACCCGGCCGCGCAACCGCGACCGGGTCTCCGCGAGGTCGATGGCAAAGGCGCTGACCGGCCTTAGAGGTTCCGTCCGATGGCACCGCCGGCCACGGCGCCGCCGACGCCGCCGATCACCGCNCCGGCCGCGCAACCGCGACCGGGTCTCCGCGAGGTCGATGGCAAAGGCGCTGACCGGCCTTAGAGGTTCCGTCCGATGGCACCGCCGGCCACGGCGCCGCCGACGCCGCCGATCACCGCACCGCCGGTGCCGGCGACCGCATTGCCGAGGACCGCGCCGCCGACGCCGCCCACGGCCGCGCCGCCGATGGTCTGCTGGGTCCGGGTGCAACCGGACGCCGCGAGCAGAGCGGCCATGACGATGGTGATGGTGGTGAGTTTGGTGTTCATGCCGCGTGTCTCCTGGGGCTTCCCGCAAATCCGCGCGAATGCGGGTTTGTAAAGGGAATTGCGTAATTCGCGTGATCATGAGCACGGATTTCAGACGATCGTGAGCATGGATTTCGCGGCATCGTGAGCATCGATTTCAGAGGATCGTGAGCAGCTTTCAAGAAGCTGCGG
>NZ_JAZHLI010000105.1:0-262 GCF_036549475.1 Aurantimonas sp. A2-1-M11
CGATGTCGGTGAACGCTTCCGCCCCGGCCAGAACCGCGAGCAGGCAAAGGAGCAGCACCTCGTCGAGCGGGTAGAGAACCTTGCCCGGCTGCCGATGATCCGGCATCTCCTTGCAATAAAAAAGAAAAACCGTCGTCTCCGCCAAGGCGACAAAATCGCCATCGCTCTCCACCATCGAAATCTCCTCCCGCAAGAATCAGAGGAGTTCGAAAGATTCAGCTCTTCAGCCGCTTGTCATCACCTTCTTCACCCGATTGCCCTG
>NZ_JAZHLI010000105.1:414-9035 GCF_036549475.1 Aurantimonas sp. A2-1-M11
TTTGCCCGCCCAAAAACGTATGGCTCGCCCCGTCTGCAAGGGATTTCTTTCCGGCTTTTCAGTCTGCGCCAACGTATCCGGTCTCGGGGCTTGATGGTCTCCCTGGCCAGGATGGAGCTTTCGCGCGTGCCGATCCTCATAAACGGTGCGGCGCCAAGCGCCATTTTTTTGGTCAGGATTTCGGCACACCGTTCGACTGTCAGGCCATCTTTTCAGTCCGCTCACAGACAACGCCAGCCGAAGGATGCTCTCCCTGGCCGATCTCTAATTTTCTCATGCGGCCGATGGCCGGAAAGGGCAGAACCGGATCGTTCCCGTGGGGACGATGGGCAAGGCGATCTCGTTGAGAGTCCAGATCCTGCCAGCGAAAGCCAGCAAGGTCGTGAAACAGATTGAGACGCGTTGCCCTTCCTGACCCCATCATGCGGCGGCTATACGCCGACCGCGAAGAGAAGCGCGTAACCCGCGGGGCGTCATGATCCGGAAATGCCGAAAGGAGCAGCTTGACCTTAACGACCCCAATCAGAGAGGGCTCTCAGCACGGCCTCAGTCGGCCGATGCCATCGCTTTCATCCAGCGCCTTACGCCGTCTTGCCAGGTAGGAAGCGCGTATCCGAACACCCGCTCGAACATCTCGGTGCTAAGCCGAGAATTGGCTGGACGGCGCGCCGGCGTCGGATACTCGCTCGTGGCGATTGGTGTCACCACCGCAGTCTGACCGCCGCGCTCGGCCGAGCGAGCAAAAACTTCGCGCGCCAACCCCGCCCACGTGGTCTCTCCTTGAGCTACCATGTGGAACACTCCCCTCCAGCTCTCGCCGTCCGGAGCATCCAATATAGCATTTACCACCGCATCGATGCCGGCAGCGATGTCCGGCGCGTAGGTTGGTGTGCCTTGCTGGTCGGCAACCACGGAAACGACTCCGCGATCCTTCGCCAAGGCCAGCATCGTCTTGGCAAAGTTCTTCCCGTGCGGGCTGAATACCCAAGCGGTACGCAGGATGACGTGTCGCGGATTAGCTTGGGCGACGGCGGCTTCACCAGCAAGCTTCGATGAGCCGTAGACTCCCGTCGGGCCGGTCGGATCCGCTTCGGTATACGGTGATGCCTTGTCACCGGCGAAGACGTAGTCCGTGGAGACGTGGATGACGGGCAGCCCGACGGCGGCGGCGGCCGCGGCGACATTGCCGGCGCCGGCATCGTTAACGGCGTAAGCTTGCTCGGGCTCGCTTTCGGCCTTGTCTACCGCGGTGAAGGCGGCCGGGTTAACGACGAGCAGGGGCTCGAATCGCGCGATCGCTCTCTCCACGGACGCCTTGTCGGTTATGTCGAGTTCCGGACGCCCCCTTGTAACATAACGGACGCGCCCAGACCGAAACTCCGAAAGAGACTGCGCAACCTGGCCGCACTGGCCGGTAACAAGTACGACCGGCAAACTCATTCGCTTGCCGCCGTTCCTAGACGCTGGCCGGAGTAGCGGCCGTCCCTGATTGGACGCCACCACGCCTCGTTTTCAATATACCAGGCGATCGTCTTCTCAAGGCCGGTTTCGAAGGTTTCCTGAGCTTTCCAGCCAAGCTCACTCTCAATACGCGTCGCATCCATTGCATAGCGAAGGTCGTGGCCGGGGCGATCCGTCACAAACGTGATCAACTCACGCCGACTGCTTCCGTCCGCGTGCGGTATTAATCTGTCAATTGTGTCGCAGATCGCCTGCACGACGGCCAGATTGGAGCGCTCGTTCCGACCCCCTATATTGTAAGAACGACCCGGCTCGCCTTTGGTGACTACCAGTTCCAGTGCGCGCGCGTGATCGTCAACATAGAGCCAATCCCGCACGTTTGCACCCTTGCCGTAGACGGGTAGCGGTCTTCCCGCGAGACCGTTGAGGATCATCAACGGAATGAGTTTTTCCGGGAAATGATACGGTCCGTAATTGTTGGAGCAGTTCGATAGGACGACCGGCAACCCATAAGTATGGTGCCACGCCATCACGAGATGATCCGATGCAGCCTTCGTTGCCGAGTATGGCGAGGAGGGAGCGTATGGCGTGTTCTCCGTGAAAAGTCCACCTTTCAGCGGCAGGTCGCCATAGACCTCATCGGTTGAGATATGGTGGAACCGGAACGCGTCCTTACTAACTGACGGCAGTTCCGACCAGTAGGTGCGGGCAGCCTCCAGCAACTCGTAAGTGCCGACGATATTGGTCTCAATGAACTGGCCAGGCCCATCGATAGAGCGGTCAACATGGCTTTCGGCGGCCAAGTGCATCACGGCGTCGACAGCTTCGCTGCGCAAAAGGTCGCAGATCTTAACCCGGTTCCGTATGTCGCAGCACACAAAACGGTACCTTTGATCGTCGGCTAGAGGTTGAACCGACGATAGGCTCGCTGCGTAAGTCAAAGCATCCACGTTGATGACCGAGTGCTCGGTCGAGCGGATCAGATGCCTGCAAACGGCCGACCCAATGAATCCGGCGCCGCCGGTTACTAGAATTTTCATTTGTATTTGCCGTTTGCATCGAAAATGAAGGCTGGCGGAACATCTGCTAGGAACGGCGCTTCACGATCCTTGTCAGAAACGATCGGCACGGTGCGGCCGAGACGCCAATCAACCCCAATCTCAGGGTCATCCCAACGAATAGAACGGTCATGCTCACGCGACCAAGGCGCGGTGACCTTATAAAATACCTCGGTGCAGGGCTCCAGAGTCAGGAATCCGTGTGCGAACCCGATGGGCACGAGGAGTTGATTGAAGGCCTCGGCGGAAAGTTCGATGGCCACCCATTTGCGGTAAGTCGGCGAATGCTTGCGGATGTCAACCGCCACGTCGAGAATGCGACCTCGCAAGACCCGGACCAGTTTGGCCTGGGCGAAGGGAAGCTCCTGATAATGTAGGCCCCGTAGCGTGTGGACGGATGTAGAGAACGACTGGTTGTCCTGCATCCAGTCGAGATTAATGCCAGCCTCTGCAAGCTGGTACCGATTGAAAGTCTCGGCGAAGAAGCCGCGCTCGTCACCGAAGCGCTTGGGTATGATCTCGATCACTCCCGGCAAGCTTAACGGGCGCGCCTCAATCATGCGTATTCTCCGTCTGCGTCGCTTTAATCGGAGCGTTCTCGTCGATCCGGGGCGCTGAAGCAACCGGATTTTGTCGTTAAACGCATGCAGTTGTGCGGTGTGGCAAGCAGGAGACTGCGCGCTGCGTTCGGTACCTGATTGGAGTGGAGTTCACCCCGTTTTGACCGGACAGGCGGGATAGCCGATAAGGTAGGCATCCGCCTATGAGTACGACTATGTCGAAAGCTACTGACGGCACGTTTCCGCGGGTTGAAGTGATCACCTCCGTGCAACGCCGGCGGCGATGGTCGACGGCCGAGGAGGTCCGTCTCGTCGAAGAGGCGATGCAGCCCATGAGCGTGTCGTTCGTGGCGCGCCAGGCCGACATCTCCCCCTCGCAGCTCTTTGCCTGGAAGCGCCGCATACTGGAAGGCGGCCATGCCGCCGTTCAGGCCGACGAGGATGTCGTCGGCACATCCCGGCTCCGCGATCTGGAGAAGCGGGTCCGTGATCTTGAGCGTCTGCTCAGCAGGAAGACGATGGAGAACGAGATGTAGCGCGACGATCTGGGTGAGAGATCCGGCGTCGCGGCGATGTAGATTGTTGCCGTCGGTGGCGCCGATGGCAAGGGCCGTGTTCTCACCCTGATTGTCGCGCCGCAACGAGATCCTCAAGAAGGCACTCGACGTCGCTCGCCCCAAAAAACGCCTGTCGCCATTGCTGTCCTGGAGCGATGCCACGGACGGTTCACGGTGAGCGCCGTGGCGCGGACGCTGGACGTCGCTCGTTCCCTCATCAACGAGCGACGCGGCAGGACGGTGACGCCGTGGGTCCATATCGCAATAGCGGAGAGTTTCTCCATGGATCGCCATGACGCGAGAGCTGCGAAAGCCGATCTTGGACGTCCTGATATAATCTGTTCCGCCATCCGACACCTCCCCAAAGCGCGAGGTCAGTCGATTACGTCAGAGCGAAATCCGCTAGTTTCCGAGGCGTCCAGTTGTCTGAGTCATATCGTCGCAACCCAAACCACCAGAACCGATTCTTGTCAATGCAGACGTTCTAAGCCTGCCAAAGCAGTGCTAGACGGACCGCTCCTCCGCGATCCGAAGGAGATACTGCCCATAATCGCTCTTCCCATATCGCATACCGACGTCCTTCAACTGGCCACGATCAATGAAGCCTTGGCGGAATGCAATCTCTTCCGGACACGCAATTTTGAAGCTCTGGCGGTGGTTGAGAGTGCGCACGAACTCGGCCGCTTCGAGGAGGGAATCGGGCGTTCCGGTGTCCAGCCATGCATAGCCCCGCCCCATCGTCTCCACCGCGAGACGACCCTCTTCCAGATAGACTCGATTGAGATCGGTAATTTCGAGCTCACCGCGCTGCGAGGGCTTGAGCGTCTTAACGATGTTTGCGGCGTGGCCATCGTAGAAGTAAAGGCCGGTCACGGCCCAGTTCGATTTCGGTGCGGCGGGCTTCTCCTCAAGCGAAATCGCGCTTCCATCGGCATCGAATTCAACTACGCCGTAACGTTCGGGATCGCTAACGTGATACGCGAAAACGGTTGCCGTGTCGTCCCGTTCCGCCGCGCTCTTCAAGATGTCAGGAAGACCATGCCCATAAAACAGGTTGTCCCCAAGAATTAGGGCGGATCTTTCGCCCGCAACGAACTCCTCGCCGATGAGGTAGGCCTGAGCGAGCCCGTCCGGATTGGGCTGCTCAGCATAGCTAAACTTCAGCCCGAGACCATGGCCGCTGCCCAATAGCTGCCGAAAGCGGGGCAGATCATGCGGCGTCGAGATGATCAGGATCTCACGAATCCCCGCCAACATCAAGGTGGACAGTGGATAGTAGATCATCGGCTTGTCGTAGACTGGCAAGAGCTGCTTCGATGCCGAAAGCGTCATCGGATGCAGCCTCGTGCCACTCCCACCAGCCAGAATAATGCCCTTCATCAATCTTCAACCATTCTACGCATTCCAAATTTCGAGGATACCTAACATCAGTGGACAATCAGAGTAAATTGAGATGGAGCCAAACCGTGTGGTGTAGCCGGCGGCGATGGCCGTACAGTTCCGGCCAGGCCAGATTGATCAAAGGTGGCTCGGCGAGATCCTTTCGCCCCTCATACGCGTCTCCGGCGGCATACTCTGATCAGCCCCCACCTACGGTTCCAATTGGAATGTTTGTAACCGGTACGACGGTGGCGGTGCCTTCTGACCCGGCTGCGGTTTTTCCAACTCCGGCGTATGGTGAGACCATCCGGGACTGGGGCACCGGCAGCACGAAAGTGCGGGCAGGCCGACGTATTCGATGAACTGAGAGCTCGCCTTTAGTAGCTGGCCGCCCCTTCGACTTGCCCGGTTGCGGCGAGAGCGCGGATCCGCAGGTCTCGTGTCGCCGGCAGCTCCCGTTTCCTTGACAAGGGAAGGAGTAGCCGATGAAGCGGGTAATTGGAATGGACATCCACCGCACATTTGCGGAGGTGGTGTTCTGGGAAGGAGGAAGGCTATCGGAGCCGCCGGAGCGGGAGATGACGACGGCAGTCTCGCGCATGGAGATCGTCCTGACTTGCGGACGGCGGATAGTCGCGGATGTCGATGCCGAGGCTCTGGCCCGCGTCGTCGCCGTCCTGGACCAGCCATGATCCCGGTTCCGAGCGGAGTGCTTGTCTGGCTGGCGACCGGGCACACGGATAGGCGCCGCGGCTCTTCGAGGGTTCGCGATCTGGAGAAACGGGTCCGCGACCTCGCGCGGTTGCTTGGCCGCAAGACGATGGAGAACGAGATCCTCAAGGAGGCGCTCGACATTGCCCGCCCAAAAACGTATGGCTCGCCCCGTCTGCAAGGGATTTCTTTCCGGCTTTTCAGTCTGCGCCAACGTATCCGGTCTCGGGGCTTGATGGTCGTCCCCGGCCAGGATGGAGCTTTCGCGCGTGCCGATCCTCATAAACGGTGCGGCGCCAAGCGCCATTTTTTTGGTCAGGATTTCGGCACACCGTTCGACTGTCAGGCCATCTTTTCAGTCCGCTCACAGACAACGCCAGCCGAAGGATGCTCTCCCTGGCCGATCTCTAATTTTCTCATGCGGCCGATGGCCGGAAAGGGCAGAACCGGATCGTTCCCGTGGGGACGATGGGCAAGGCGATCTCGTTGAGAGTCCAGATCCTGCCAGCGAAAGCCAGCAAGGTCGTGAAACAGATTGAGACGNTGACGCCCCCATCTCGAAGGGGCGCCCGCTGTTCAGCACCGCCCAGATGATTCTCGCCATCTTCGATGCCAGCGCGACGACGACCGTGTTGATATGCGCTCGCGACAGCAGTCCTCGTACCCACTCGCCCAGCGGAGTCGTTCCCTTGGCCAGGCTCGGCAGCGCCGCTCGCGCTCCATGAATAAGCATTCGCCTGAGATAGCCGTTTCCGCGTTTGGTGATCCCCAGAAGTTTCGGTTTGCCGCCGGTCGTCATCTGGCGAGGGACAAGACCTAACCAGGCCGCAAGGTCACGGCCACGACCGAACGTCTCGCCTTTTCCGATCGAAGCGACGAACGCGGTTGCATTCAAAGGGCCGATCCCCGGTATTGTCGTGAGGAGCTTCATCGATGTATCCGCGCGAGCAAGTTCCGCGAACTCCGCGTCAAAGGCGGCAATTCGGTCATCGAGGGCGCGCCATTCGGCTCGCATATCCTCGATCAAAACCCGCATACGACGGCTGATCGCCATCTCACCGGCAAGGAGCTGTTCCAATCGAAGTTCAAGCTTGCGCCGCCATTTGGCGATCATGATCCCCCGCTCGAGAAGGATTGCCCGAAGCTGATTGATCAGCGTCGTTCGCTCGCCGACAAGACGATCTCGGGCCCGGTGAAGGGTCTGCACGTCGAGTTGCTCGTCGCTCTTCAGTTCAACGAAGCGCATCGTGGGACGGGTCGCCGCTTCCGCGATTGCCTCTGCATCCCGATCGTCGTTCTTTTGCGCCGCCTTGCTCGCGCAGCTGCCGGCCAAGATGATGAGCGCCGCAACAGGCTTCCATCGCCATCACGCAGACCGGCATTCTCGCTGCCAGCTTCGATACGCTTTCCCGACGTATCCTGCGCCGCAGCAGCACTTTTCCGGCTTCGTTCAAGCCTACGACGCTGCAAACGTCCTTCCCAAGATCGATACCAAGAACTTTGACTTCATTCATAGGCTCGCCTCCGTGCCACCCTAATCGACGACGCAATCATGCGCTGAGGAAGAGGGGCGAGCCATTCCATAAACGGACATCGCCCTTGCTGTCGTGGAGCGATCCGACGGACGGTTTCCGTTGAGCGCGGTGGCGAGGACGTTGAACGTCGCTCGTTCTCACATCAACGAGCGACGCGGCAGGGCGGTCAAACCTCGGGGCCCTTATCGCAAGGCGGAAGACGCCGAGTTCCTGGCGTCGATCCGCACCATCGTGGACGCCCGTCCGACCTACGGCTACCGCCGGGTGACGGCTCTCCTGAACCGCCGGCTGCGCCTCGAAGGCAAGCCTACGGTCAACGCCAAGCGAGTTCTGCGGATTACGCAGCATCACCGCCTGACGCTGGAACGCCATACGGCCAGCCGTTCCGGACGAACCCATGACGGCGTAGTCATCGCCCTGCGCTCGAACGTGCGATGGTGCTCGGACCACCTGGAGATCCATGCGCGGAACCGCGAAGTCGTACGCATTCTCTTCGTGCTCGACGCCTGCGACCGCGAGATTATCGCCTGGCTTGCCGTCGCCAACGCCGGCGTCTCCGGCGAGATGGTACGCGACCTCATGGTCGCCGCCGTCGAACGCCGCTTCGGAACGACGCGAACGCCGCACGCGGTCGAATGGCTTTCGGACAACGGCAGCGCCTACATCGCCAAGGATACGGCCGACACAGCGCGGGCTCTCGGCCTGACGCTACTCTTCACGGCCGTTCGAAGCCCTGAAAGCAACGGCAGGTCAGAAGCCTTCGTCAAAACGCTGAAACGCGACTACACTCGGGTGACGATCCTGCCCGACGCCGACACCATCCTCGCCTTGCTGCCCCTCTGGATCGAGGACTATTGCGAGGTCCACCCGCACACAGGACTGAAATTCCGCTCGCCCCGTGAGTTCATCAGGCTCAGTGCCTAAACCCAACCGCCATCTGTCTGGCGAAACGGGGTCCACTCCATGGCGCTGCCGCGCAAAGGCCGGTGAAAAACCGGCATCGGTTTCCTCAGGAGCAGTAGAGAGCTAACGGGGTCAGGGTGCTTTCAGGCGATCCCGAATGTAGCGCTCTTCACCTATTGGGGCGTGAGGTCCCGGTCTCCGTGTAGCGTTGTACCAAGTCTCGGATTGGTCGTGGTCGAGTAGCTCGGCTATTCGGCTTCGCCCTCACAGATCCGGGCATGCGGCTTTCCCGCACCCGGCTCTTCCCGGAAGTTAACCGCATGGTACCCTTCGTGGCGTCCATGGACGAGTGATGCGTGCGCGCGGTAGGGGAAGACGCGCGGTCACCTCCTCGAACCATTGCCAGCCCATCCGGCGGTTCTTCTGGCTTCGCCTTCGCAGGCATGTGAACCAGAT
>NZ_JAZHLI010000106.1:0-9020 GCF_036549475.1 Aurantimonas sp. A2-1-M11
AAAAACACCGGAAATCAATCGGGTCAGGATCGGTTTCCGGCATTCTCCAATACTTCAAACCCGATGGGAATCCCTGAAGCACAGGGCATCCAAGGGTTTTTCAGGGCGAACTAATGAATGTGGAGAACGAGCCCGCTCTCGTCGGCAAACATCTGAAGTTCGCGCTTCCACAGCCTGACACGCACTCCGTTCGAGCCGGGCGACGCTGGGCTGCCGCGGCAAGGGCGGAGCAAAACCAGGCCACCGCCGAGACCGTGGATCTCGACACCGGCGAGATTACTGATCCGTGATCCTCAGGCTAACCCCTGTCGGCCAGGTGGCCTGCTTTAATCCGCCCGCTGGCCGACGACAGCGCGTCATGATCTTTGATTACGCAGCAATTCTTGAAGCGCGTTCCGATCAAAATTCAGGGACGCGTCGTTCTCGCTCGCGATGAGCACCTGTTCCTTCAGCGTCAGGATGGCTTCACGCGCTGCGGGGGGGAATGATCGGCTCAACTTGCCCATTGTGTTGACCAGCCGCGTGACCACATCGACGTCGGAGCTCCCGTAGCGTGCGATCGCCGAAAAGGCGTTACATGCCAGTTCCTCGATGACGACGACTTCAGTCAGGATGCGCAACTGCCCAGTCTCGTCGTAGCGGATCGGCGATGGGAAATCCCGACCGGCCAATCGACCGAACACCTCTCCGAGCCGGTCGATGCAGTAAAGCGCGGTTGTGGGGTCGTTTAGGCCGGGCGACAAGGATCGCTGGGCCAGTTCGACAATACGCCGGATCGCGAACTCGAGGTCCTGATTGACTGACCGATCCCTGCCGAAGACGAGAACGCCACGTAGGCTGTCGACGACCCCATCCGACACTCGATCGCGGGGATATGCCGTGATCATGCATTCACCTTCGGTCACAAAACGACCGGGCGGGGTCTCGATCCGCAAGACAAGATCATGTTTGGTGGCAATCTGCATGAGAGCGTCCATACCGACATTCTGCACGTATCCGCTCGCATCGGCACTGACCCGTTCGGAGCCGGCATCAAAGTCGTTTGGGAGCCGGTGCGCAGCCGCCTCGTCCTCGCAGTGCAAGGGACCATGGCCGAGCCGTTCCGGAAAGAGTCGATCGACGGCGGCGCGCCCGTCGGCGGCCAGTTGCGCGAGCAGCATTTCGATACGGATTGAAGTGGCAATGTGGTGGATGAAATAGATAAGAACCGCGACACCAACAGCAGCGAGAACCACCGCAAATGCAACCGTCAGGTGCGGAACGAAGCTGGAGTCCGCCGTACCCCGCACCGCACGCAGAACGACCAGGCAATAGAGGAACGTCGCCACGAAAGTTCCGAGCACGATCTGGTTGCTGCGGTCGCGCATGAAGTTTTCCAGGACCCGCGGCCCGAATTGCGAGGAGGCGAGTTGCAGCGAGAGCATGGTGATGGAGAAGATCAGGCTGGCCACCGTGATCATCGAACTCGCGATGACCGACAGGGTTGCCCGGGCGCCTTCCGGTCCGAACGTATAGAGCAAGCCGAAATCGCTCACAGTCCCGACGCCAAGCCAAGTATCGACTTCGATCAGCAGGAATGACAGCCCGACCGCAACCGCGCACATCATGGCGGGAACGAACCAGAAGCTCGAGTTCAGGCGTCCCCAGATCGCGGAGACGCGTGTGATGGAAACTGACTTCGCCAAGTGTTGCTCCTTCCGATCACGGGCAGTCCGGTGCAGCGTCCGGGGCTCGCAAGATTTGTCTATTCGGCGATAACACGATTTGCGATCGTCAAGCTGGCAGCCCGCGTCGCAAGGATCGTGGCCATTGCAGCGTGCAGCCGTGTCGCCCGCGTCGGAGAGCGTCCGCGCCGCGCCCGCAGCACGACCTCGCAGATCGGTGTCGCGCGTGCCGATCCGGACTTGATCACTTGAGCACCCGCTGGATCACGGTACGCAGGCTCAAACCCTGAACGATCAGGGTGAAGATGACCACGGCATAGGTTGCCGCAAATATGGCAGATTTCTCCGCCACCTCCGGTATCGACAGCGCCAGCGTCACCGAAATGCCGCCCCGCAAACCGCCCCAGGTCAGGACGGGAATCGTTCCGCGCAGGAAGCTGCGGAACCGGCCCAGGAGCAGCACTGGCCCGCTGACGGCCGCGAGGCGGGCGACAAGCGTCAGCGGCACGGCCACGGCCATCAGCCAGCCAAAGGCAGGCTCGAAGCGCAGGACCAGGACCTCCAGTCCGATCAGCAGGAACAGGACCGAGTTCAGCGTTTCGTCGAGCAGCGTCCAGAAGCCGAACAGATAGCGCTGGGTCTCATCGCTGAACGAATCACGGGGCCCCGGGCTTCCGATCAGCAACCCGGCGACAACCACGGCCAACGGGCCGCTCATGTGCAGCCGGGCGGCAACCGCATAGGTGCCGACGACCAGCGCCAGCGAGATCAATACCTCGATGGCATAATCGTCGATCGCACGCATGGCGCGGTAGGCGACATATCCGGTGACCCCACCAAGGGCGGCGCCGCCGAGAGCTTCGAGAAGGAACATCTCGCCGATATGCAGCGGCTCGATGCTGCCTCCAGCCGCCGCCTGCACCAGTACGGCGAACAGGACCACGCCGACGCCGTCGTTGAACAAGGTCTCGCCCGTCATCAAGGTCTGAAGGTCTGACGGAACCTTGACCTCCTTCAGGGTGGCCAGGACGGCAACAGGGTCGGTCGGTCGGGCTGATCAGCGCCCCGAAAACAAGGGCCCACGGAAGCGGCATCGCGATGCCCAGACCCTTGGACGCCGCCCAGATGCCTGTTCCGATGATCGCGGTGGACAGTAGGACACCGACGGTCGCCATTGTGTCGATGGTCCATGCGCGGCTGCGCAGACTGGGGGCATCCACATGCAAAGCGCCCGCGAACAGAAGAAAAGCGAGCATGCCGTCGAGCACTGTTTCCTGGAAACCGACCTGACGAACGGGGCCGACCAGATCCTCGTAGTGCAGCAGGCCCGGCAGAACTGCCTCCGCCCCGATGATCACCAGAGAGGCTCCGAGCCCCATGACAAGGAGGCCGACGGTGTGCGGCAGCCAGGTCAGTCGATGATTGATCCAGCCCGAAAGTGGCCGTCAGCACCAACAGGATCGCGCCCAGTTCAAACGGTGACATCGCCTCTCCGTCCACAGATGCCACGACTAACCTGATGGGTTCGAAGCAGCCCTTCGCTGCGGCCCTCAACCCACTCCACGCCCTCGTCAATATCCTGTGCTTCGCAGTTTTCGAGCGCCGTCGAGACACTCAGTATCCTATCCGCGCGGTTTGCTTGGGCCATAACCACCAAGACTTCACAAACATGAACCGCCTTATCGGTGTTTTGACGACAAGCAGCAGGATGCCTATGGACAACAGGCACCAGATTGCGGCCACTTCATTTGGGTTGCTGGTCAGGAGCATGGCCAATCGTGGGCCGACCAGGAAGTGGTACACGGTCAGTCGCCAGGATCCGTACAAAAGCGGCATCAAGAATGCTGCGACGAAATAACTGGGATATGCGGTCAGGAATGATGCCCACGAATTGACAGTTATGAAGTTCAGCATGCCGTTTGTTGGCACTTCCCAAGCGATATGCCATTCTCCGGACACTGAACATAATCGCTCAGCGCACATTACCTGTCCAAGCGGACATGACCCTGCCCATTCGAACGGATAGAGCTGCAAAAGCATGATAACCGCCGAAACAAAACAGACTGCATAGACCGGCCACTGGATTTTCTCGCGAACAGCATTCGGTATGAAGTACATCGACAGCATATTTATAAAAAAGGGCTGAAACGCGATGTGAAGATAGCCCAACAGGGTGGCGATCTGGTTGGAGGGCAGCGCGCACTGGTCAATCACCGAGTAAGTGAAAGCCTGTAGAAGCTCCATCAAAGAGAAATACCCCAGCGCCATCCATAGCGGCACAGGTTCTTTCTTGTAAGCTGTGTAAGCTGTTGTCGCGAGGCCTACAGACGCTAGTGCTGCCGACGCTTCACCGCTCCAGCACATTAAGTCTCTCTCTCGATGGGGGGAATGTAGGGATTGAAATCAAGATTTCCTGCCTCCGCGTGGCGTCTGTGTGTAGCGTTGCTCAAGAACCGAAGTAAGCCACCTCTTTTCGTATCCGGTGCCTGTAAGGTTCTTGGACAAAGAACTTCTGGGAAGCCTCATTTGCACTGTACATCGTGTGCGGAGCCCGTGCACTGCCAGAGATTAAGGGGCCAACGAGCGGCAATGCGGAAGATGTTCACGGTTACGGTGATGCCATGATCCGTGAAGGAGCCCGTGTAGGGTGAAAACTCGATGTCTGGATCTTGGTCAGTGTCCGTCATGGCTCAACCATCTGCCGCAGGCCGCCAATATTATTCCGAGGGAAGCGAGGACGCTACCCGGCAAGACGCATGCGCCCTCGTAGCGTGCGTATGCGAGAGGCGCGCAACCGGCTCGCGATCGCCGCGATCGAGCACACTGATGTTTGCACGAAATTGCGTCACGTCGAGATGTGATGCCATGCGAGGGGCCTGGTGAAACGGCGATGCTGCCCCAACCCTAGTCATCGGCAAATCCCCATTTGCACGCCGGAGTAAGCTCGTGCAGCGTCAGGAACGCGTCTTCCGCAGCGGTCGTGGCGGTCATGCTGCCCAGCAGCTATCCCATCCATCCCGCGCGCTGTTGATGCTCACAGCGTCTTCACGGCGTACACCCGGCAGCTGGTCAGGCCGTACCGCGCATCGCTGGTCATCAGCGTGAGGGTGCCGCCGAGCTCGATCTGGTAGTCCAGATCATTGCTGTAGGCGGGTCTCGTTTGGATGCTTTCGCGAAATCGATTGCTGCCGACGCAGGAAAACCAGAGCCTGCCAATGGTGACAGGCGTATCGTTGGTGACGTGGAACAGGCTGTGCCCGCTGCTCCTCTGCGGCTCGAATTCGATTGAGGGGATGAACGCGGGCATTCGCCGGAAGTCCGCATGGGCCACGGTGCAGGTTGTGCGATGGAGATCATATCGGCCGGGATCATCCGGATAAACGCTGGCGATCTCGGCGCGCTGGATCTCTTCGCCGGGGGCCAGCCAATGGCCCCATGAAACCGTCTTGGTCCATGGGCGCTCCATCGGGCTGCCGTCGGCGAAGGCAACGCCCGTGGCCTCCAGCCAGTCAGGGCTGTCGTTGGCGATGGAGACGGAGACAGTGTCGCGGGAGATGGATGGGGCGATCTGCACCGGGATGTTCTCGGTCAGGTGGATGCGATCCGAAGTCGGGATTACGCGGTCAAAGATTACCTCGGATTTCCACATTGCGATCACGGCGAGAACAATCCCCACAACACCCAGCAGCCCACCCCCAAAATGGGAAAGGGCCGTTGCAAGCATGATCGTAGCGATCGCGACGACCCCATAGATGATGATCCGAACGGGCTCCACGTCCGTATAGGTGAGGAGCAGAAACGCTGCACCACCGACCAGCCCGAGAACACGGAGCTGGGCGATGGCCATAACGATGGGAAACGCCAGCACCCGCAGGACGAGGTCGGCGTTGGGGTTCAATGGCGTCGCCATTTGCGTTCGATGAACAGAATGCTGGGCTTCTCTTCCCCGAGGCACCAGCTGAGGATCACCTGGTTCGCGCCGGCTGTTCCGCGCATCGCCGTGGCCAAATGCAGCATGAAGGCTTGGCGTTGGTGGTCAGAGACCTGCGTTTGCGCGAGGGTCAGCGCCATACTGTTCACCCGCTTCGTTCTTGCGCCACACCATATGCTTGGGCGCGTAGGCCTGTCCGGCAATCTTTGCCTCCGCTACGCGCTTCTGCTCTGCCAGGGCCTCCATCACCTTGTTGCGGGTGCGCTTTACGGGATCGGCTTGGGTTGCGACCGGCTTCGCGCTGGCCAGCTTGAGTGTCTTCAAATGCGCCATGCTGTCGTGCTCCGTGACATCGTTTCGATGTCTCGGAAAAAGCTGCCAGTGGTGCCAAAGGGCAACCAGAGATTGACATCTGTCATCTTCGGTATAGCCACCATCAGCTTGATTTTTGACTCGACCCAATCGGCAGCGGCAGAACATTGATCTCCAACGCAACCGTGCGCGCTCTTGGCCGTATTTTGACGGAGGTCCGAAGATTAGAGGATCCGCGAGAATGCTTGTACAATGGCTTTGGCGTAGTCGTAATCCCAGGCGAATGCCTATGCATTTACTCCTTCCCGGCTACGTAGATCCATCCCCTGACGGCTAAAACTGTCCACTTTCCATTCACCGGCTGGAAAGACAATCCGCGGTATCTGATTGAACGATTATCCGGAGGCTTCTGCCAATGCGCACATTCCTCACGGATCGCAGTGGATCGATCGCGGTCATCACAGCGATCCTACTTCCCATCCTTGTTGGCGCATTCGGCTTCGGGGCAGAGGTGGGATATTGGCTAAGCGTTGACCGCAAGATGAGCCAGGTCGCGGATGTCACGGCTTATTCCACCGGCGCCGCTTTCCTGATGACAAGTCAGGACGCAAACATTCTTCGCAAAAATGCTTGGAATGTCGCGCAAAAGGCCGGTCTCACCTCGGCGGATGTGGAAATTTTAACCTTGCTGCCCGTCGACACGGGAGTCGATCAAATCGAGGTAACGATCAAACGCACGCTTCCGCGTTTCTTTTCGGCGATCTTCGTCCAGGAGCCCGTGCAGCTTGAGGCGAAAAGCATCGTCGCGCTTCAACTGGGGGAGCCTGCCTGTGTGCTTGCCCTCAGTCAGACGGCACCCGACGCGATAAAAAACTGGGGTTCTGCCGACAGCAGGTTTGAGAAGTGCCTTGCAGCGTCCAACTCGGAATCCGAAACGGCAATCCACGTGGGCGGCGGCTCCGTATTCAAGGCCGGATGCGTAAGCACCGTCGGCAACGTTGTCGGAATCAACCCAATTGACCTTGGATGCCCAGCGCCGAAAGTGAAACAACCGCCGACGGTTGATCCTTACAAAGACGTTCCCGTTCCAACCGCAACGCAAATTATCAGCCTACCTGAATGTAAAGAGATCTCTTCAACCGGTTCCGGCGAAAACTCGATCGCCGTTTGGTCCCCAGGCCGTTGCCGGTCGCCCGTCGACTGGAAGGCGCAGACGACTTACCTCTTCCCTGGCGTCTACGTGTTCGAAAGAGGCCTTACCCTTCAAGGCAAGGTGCTCGAGTTGCCGGAGGATCAATGGCGATCGTCCTATCCTGCTCTCGAACCCGGCGTGACACTGGTTTTTCTGGAAGGTTCGAACCTGCGGGCTAAGGGGCAGGCGTCCATCAATATAACCGCGCCGACATCAGGTCCGGGCGCCGGCTTTGCAATTTACAAAATCGGCGAGCAAAGAAAATTCGCTGGCGGCGTCG
Organism: Aurantimonas sp. A2-1-M11; assembly: GCF_036549475.1. Taxonomy (NCBI): domain Bacteria; kingdom Pseudomonadati; phylum Pseudomonadota; class Alphaproteobacteria; order Hyphomicrobiales; family Aurantimonadaceae; genus Aurantimonas; species Aurantimonas sp. A2-1-M11. Next base: position 7,380 of record NZ_JAZHLI010000106.1, read on the forward strand.
AGCTGGACCTCGCCGGCGTTCTATACGCTCCTCAGGCAGATCTGGAGTTTCTTGGATCCAGCGCCCTTGGCGGGTCGGACTGCGTGCGCCTGATTGCAAACACCATCACTTTCACAGGAAGCAATTCTTTTACCTCTGACTGTGGACCTGGCGGCGGCGCCGCCTTTGGCACTTTAGAGGGTCTGTTCGTGGGTCGGAAATTTGAGATTGTGCAGTGATCGCGCTTGGCTTTTCGATGCGAAGGCTATCTCGCACGCTAATCCTCCGTTTGTGGAGCGATCGAGCGGGAGTGGCAGCAACGGAACTGGCAATCATAATGCCGTTTCTCTGCTTCGGCCTGATTGCGATGGCTGATCTGGGACTCGCTGCGCGTGAGAGACTCGCGATGGAACACAAGCTTCGAATAGCCGTCGAAGGGTCGTTGCGGTTCGGGACCAATATTACGGAGATTGAGGAGTTTCTCGGGCGAACCAACGACTCCCAAACCGCATACAATTCGGTAGCCATCACCGAACCCGCAAACGCGACTGACGAGGAGAAAGCGGATCTAGCCAAGCCGGTTGAAATTATTGAGCTCGAAGGATGCCGGGACGGTACCGATCAATCCGAAGTAACGCTGCATCCCAAAGGCAGTGGCCACTGTCCAAATCCTGAGAAATGGATGCGGATGGTTGTGTCTCGTGTTTACCAGGGAATCATGTTCGGTGACCGGCGCTTTGAGACGAAAGCCGAAATGCAAGTTTACTAGATGAAGAATTTTCCCGCCCCTGCGCCCCGAACGATCAAATCGTTCACCTGCGATACTTCCGGTACGAGCGCCGTGGAGTTTGCAATCGTGGCAAGCCTCTTTCTCATGATATTTTTCGGCATTATCGGGTTCGGTTGGGCCTTCTGGATGAAGAACGATCTGGCACGAGCGGCCGACAAGGCGGCCCGCTATGCTTACATCCACGGGGAAAAATTGGATGAGATTAAATACGTCTTTCTGAGCTCGACTACTGCTGAAAGCGGAAACATTGTTCTCGACGTGACTGCTCATACAATCAACTCGCGCAGAATCATCAAACTTAACGCGGAAACCACTCTCCCGATCACAATCCCCTTTGCTTCGGTCTTGGAAGATATGCTCCTGAAGGAGACCCGGACAATCGAGTTGAAGCCATAGGTGTGGATTGTCGATGCTCAACGGCGCATTTGCTCTCCGAGAGCACCACATCTTGCTACTCGGTTGGTTGTCATTTCGAGCACTCCACATGCCTGACTGCATCAATCATCGACATCAGAAGACAGGTTCGCGGCCAGCGCCCCTGCTGTCGGACGACAAAACACCTTGGGGTAGTCGTCACCTTTGAGGAGCCTGGACCGAGCGGCTGACACCATTCCATCTCTCATGCATCCCGAGAAACCTATGCTGGGCTGGGTGAGGGGTAGCCAGTGGACCGCAGTGGCTTGTTGACATTTGCTCACCGGGGTCGAGCTTAGGCAGATGGCAATCGTCGCAATGAAATGCATAAGGCTTCCAATCTTTTGTGTGCCTCCGGCGTGAGCCGCCTTGCGAACTTTGGATGAGATCGTTGTTTTTGCGGCGTGGTGTGGTGACCACGGTGCAAGCAATGAGGATATCCACGTGACCTACCATCG
>NZ_JAZHLI010000107.1:0-8976 GCF_036549475.1 Aurantimonas sp. A2-1-M11
CCCATCGAGAGCGCCTCGCCGAAAAGCCCGTTGCCCCTGTTTCCAGGGCCGCGTAACCTTCAATCCGGCAACGCCGCTCGCCGAAGTTCAACAAACTTCGGGACATCCCCTCATCATGCCGCAGAAGTCGTCTGACCGAATCATGGACAGTAAGTGGACGGGGTGATCCCTTCAGCCATGCGAGTGCGTGGCGAGCGGCGCTTTCGAAGTGGGCAATCACGATCTATCCCTCTGCTCCCGCCTCTTCCCGCGCACCCAGCCGCCAATGTTCCAGAAGCATCACTGTATCATTGATGGTCACGATGCGTTCCGCGACATCATCCGGTATCTCGATCCCAAGCTCTTCCTCGAACAACATGGTCATTTCGACCATCTCGAGGCTGTCAGCACCGAGGTCATTGACGATCTCCGCTTTGTCATCAATCGCACCTCGATCGAGATCCAGATGCTCAGCCACGATGGCCTTCACTCGTTCGGCAATGTGACTCATCGCGAGTTCCTCGAAGCGTTGCATCAGAGGGTCTCGTAGAGCGGGCAACGAGCAGAATTTAGGCATAATATAAGCGGTGATTTGCCGCGCATACTGCGCCGAAGCCGCTCGCAACTCTCACCATGGAAGCGGATGTTTAGATCAGTGTCGCGGCAAGGCTCGTAGATGGCGGCTCGTCTCAATATGACCCCACCGGTCCCCGCTTTTCTTTCCGCTCCGCATCAAACCCATCAACCCATCGGCCCAAAGAGCGTGATCAGAAGAGCGCGGCGACGACCGCTCAATTCTCGAACGCCAGCCGCGCCGAGAGCTCCGCCCAGTTCCGTGGCGCGCTGGCGGCTGCGCCAAAGGCCGCTGCGAGCTTCTCGAGCTGTGTCCGGTCGGCCGCCAGGCGTTCCACCGCCACCCAGCGGTTCCAGTCCGGCGCGATGCTCCAGCCGGGCTGGCTTACCCGCGCGGTCGGCAGGCGATAGTGCAGGACGGGCCGCTTGCCGATCTTCTCCATCGGCAGGCGCGCCCGCCCCCGCCGCTCGTCGAAATGCAGGAACTAGGGCAAGAGGTCGAGATCGCGGTTTCGCGTCGGATTGGCCGCCAGGTAGTCGTCCATCAGGACATCCAGGTCCGGCCAGTAGGCCGGCGCGTCCGACGCCGAGGCGATGGGTCAGGCGGCGTGGTTGGCATTCCCGCCGCAGCCACGAACCCGCCGGTCGTCGACCCGGCACCGCGATCGGAAAATTTTGCTGATTTGGAATTCACCGAACGCGGGACGCGCCCCATACAAGACGAGGGTTCCGACTGCGTAGCCAAGGCGGGAACGATGCGTCACCGTTCCCACGCCCTCAAAGGGATCGAGCATTCGGAACGCTCCGCTGGAACAGTGCACGCTCCGGTCCGTTGCTGATACAGAGAAACCGAATTCAGCTTGAGTTTCGGCTGCTTACCAATCAGCATTGAAAGGTAAAACATCATGCGCAATATTTTCGTCATTACGCTTCTGGCCGGTTCAGCGCTGAGCAGCGCTGCTTACGCCCAGGACAATAACGCTTCCGAGGTTGAAGCCGACGTGATTGTGGAGCCGGATGCTCCAGCCATCAAGATGAATGTTCCCGAGCCGACGGTGGAGGTCGATCAGGCCGCCCCGGATGTCTTCGTGTCGCAGCCGCAGCCGATCATCACCATGACGCAGCCCGCACCGACCATCACGGTCGATATTCCCAAGCCCACCATCACGGTCCGGATGCCCGATCCGAATGTGAACGTGGACATGGCGCAGCCGGAGGTCTCGGTGAGCCAGGGCGAGCCCACGGTCGCTATCGACGATTCCGGCAATGCCGCGGTCGCAGTAGCTGACGATACGGATCAGGCCAATGTGACGGTCGAACAGGCCAACGCGAACGTCCAGCTTCGCCAGTCCAACCAGCGTCCGCAGATCAGCTACGAGCGTGAACACGCGAATGTGGTTGTCAATCAGGAAGTGGGCGCGCCTGAGATCATCTATCAGAACGCGGATGGCTCACCCATGGCCGATACGGGGAACACCGCGGCCGCCGGACAGCAGCAATCTACCGCCACCGACAATGAGACCATGGCGATCAACCCGTCTGCTCCGGGGCAGCGCGAGGTCACGGTTGCAGTGATCACCGACTATGACGTGATGGACGCCACTGGCGAAGCGCTCGGCGAGATCGACGAAGTCGTCAAGATCGGCAATCGTCTGTTCGCAGTCGTCGAGGTTGGCGGCGTCCTTGGGATCGGCGAGAAGCAGGTTGCCATTCCGCTGTCGTCGCTGGTCGCGACGGAGAGCGGCATGACGGCACCGAACGTCTCGAAGAGCCAGGTCGAAGCGCTGGAAGACTTCGATGATGACCAGTACGCCGAACTGGAAGACGGGATGATCATCACCGTCGGCGAGCAGTAAGCCGCTACTTGGGACTACAAAGGGCTGTCGGAGATCCGGCAGCCCTTTTTTCGTTTGTAAGCCGCGGGGGGCGAGGCGGCGGCGTCGACCCATGGATCGGGGGAGGGGCGACTGTGGAACTCCTCTTTCCAAGGGTCGTTCGCCCTTGGTAACGGATAGGAGGAAGCAAAATGATCGACAGAAAGCTTTGGCTGACGATTGCTCCAATCGCCCTCGTGATGATCAGCAGTCCGGTCGCCTCGCAGGATGCGCAGGCCGAGGGCGCCAGTGTCCCATTCGAAGAGGCAGACAGCAATTCCGACGGCGGGCTGGATAGCGATGAACTTCGCTCGGCCCTCTACACATCAGTCGATACGGATGGCAGTGCGACCCTGGAGGAACAGGAATACGCGCAGGGTCAGCGGATGTTCAAGGAAGTTGACCTGTCCGAATATGACGCCGACAACAGCGGCTCATTGGACGACAAGGAATTTGAACAGAGCTACCTGGAAGAGGCCAGCTTCGAGGATTCCGATACCGACGGTGACGGGATGATCTCGTCGGAAGAGTATCTGGCGATGTTCAACGGCTACTGACCGGCAGGCGCTGCCCGGTATCTCTCCCCTGCCGATCGAGGGAGTCGATCGAGATTGCCAGCGCGGGCCAGCATGCCGAAGAGGTGGCTGGCCCGCTGCCGTTCGGCTCTGCAAAGATTTTGCGAAAAACGGTGCAGGTATGACAGATCAGATACATATCGGGGGCGACGGCGAGGCTTCCTCCCTGCCGCCCCCGAACCAGTGCTGACGGCTACTGGTTGGCGGTAACGCCCAAATTCAGGATGTCCGGCAAGGTTGCCGGTGCCCCGAGCGCAGCGCCGAGGATCTGGGGCGCCGGGACCGGCTTCGTCGGATCGATGGAGATCGTGATCGACTGCGGGTCTTTCAGGAAACGAGACACGGCCGATGCGATTTCATTCTGCATTTCTTCGTTCTGCAAGCCCGCCAGCATGGCTGGCACCATGGCATCCAGCGTTGCGACAAGCTGTTCGGGCGACTGTCCCCCGAGCTCGGCATAATGGCCCAGAAGACGTTCGACCAGCGACGCATCCTCGTAGGACAGTTCCAGTTCCCCGAGGCTGAGCTGGGAGATCAGTCCGAGAATCCCGGCCGTCCAAGCCTCTGTATTGTCGGGCTTGTCCGCCATTCGCTGCTGCAACTGCATGGCAGACTGAATGAAGTCGGGCGTGTAACCCGAAAGGCTCTCGCTGAAGGTCAGCGTGCCGGCATCGTCGACCGCAAGCTTGACCTGATCGATCTCGAGTTGGCCAGTCCGGGAATTCCAGCTTGCCTTGCCAGAAGCCGAGCCGCGCATCTCTTCGTAATCCAGCTTGGTGACGAGCGACGGTTCGTCCTCGCCGATTGCCGGCTTGATCATGAAGTTTCCGAGATCGAACTGGCTGGTGAGAACCCCGTCATTGGAGAAGGCGTTATCGATCTGCGAGCCGGTCAGGCTGAAACTGACCTCGCCGCCTTCGGTGACCTGCACCTCGCCGAGCGTGGCGCGTTCGAAATACAGGTCGGACGACGTCGGGGTCGTCGAGGACTGGTCCGCCCCGGCAATCTCGATGCCTTCAAGAACGAAGTCGTCGATCTTCCAGCCGCTGGAGGCGTTGTCGCGTTCCAGGTCGGTCGAGAAACGTGTGATTTCGTATCCCTCTTCCCGCGAACCCTTCACCCCCTCGAACAAGAGGTCCCCAGCGTTAACGCTCGTGTCGTCCACGGAGAAGGTGACGTCGTTCAGAACAACGTCGTCACCTCGTTCTTTGGCGCCCGCATAGGCGATCGAGAGATTCTGCTTTTCCAGAACCGCGGTCAGCCGTTCAGCGAAAGGCTCGGCATCGACCGCAAAAGCGGAGGTAGAGCTTAATAGCGCGAGGGCCGAGCCGTAGAGGATGGATCTGCTGGCAGGCATTGTCATGATAGATTCCATAAGTTCGTTGGTAAGCCGCGATCATCCTGCGTGACTCTCACGCCATGGATCGGCGCGGGCACTCTGATCGGCGGGCGGCTTCAGAAAACGCCACCGGACAAATGGCAAATGCCAAGGCTCAGCCAAGGCACGCGAGACACGCCGGATGGCTCTGAAATCGGTTTGGCAGGAAAGACGCGACGCCCTGCCGATGACGGTCATGCCGGACCTTGTCGGCATGGTCTTGGCTGCGGGTCCTGATCGAACAGACCCGGCTCTGAAAACGGGGCGACTCTTTCGAGCCGCCCCGGGGAACCGATTATTGCGCGGGCTTGTCGAGTCCCAGATCACGCATCTCGCGTTCGACGGACATGGGGTCCCACATCTGCGGAGAAGCGGGATCGACCTGCGTGGCCATGTAGCCCGACTGCGCTGGCTCGCCCGCCATTTCCTCGACCGTTTTCTCGGTGCTGCTCGTTGTCTCGGGTTCCGAGACGCCCTGGCCAGACGAGGCCGTTTTAATCGGAGCACCGATGCCAATCAGGGCACCGGGCGGATCCACGATCATGAACACGGGATTTCCGGCGGCGTTCGTGCCGCGCAGCACGAAGGCGCGGTCGACGATCGCGACATCCGTCATGCCGGCGCCCTTGGCGCTCTGCATTGCGTTGTCGCGCGACATCTGGTCCTCGGCGCTCGTGGTCGTGCCGTTCGTCTGATCGGCGTGCGCCGTTGCCGGCTTATCCTGCGCGTCCTGCGCAAAAGCCGGGGAGACGAAAAGCGCGATTGCTGTGGCAGTGGCAAAAAGTGTCTTCATGGTTTCCTCCTTGGGAATGCTCGTTTTGACGTAACTGAGAAGGCCGTGACTTTCCCGTGTTCCGTGAACCGAAGGGGGTCAGATGTCCCAGAAGCCGCCGTCGCCCATGTCGTCGCCGACATCGCCGAATTCGGGCTCTTCGATCGCGCCGCTGTTGTCGCGGTCGTAGCCGCCGTAGACGCCGGTGTTGAACTCGTCCTCGGTCAGGTTGCCGTCGCCATCCGTATCCGACGCGTTGTAGGCACCGATATTGCCGAAGCCTTCGATGAACTCTTCGCTGTTGACGGAACTGTCGCGATCGAAATCCCAGGCTGCGACATCATTACCCTGCGCAAGCGCCGGTGCGGCGGCAAAACCCATGATGAGGGCGGACATGCCGATGAGTTTTTTCGCGGTCATCGTCATAATATTCTCCCGAGTTAATTGGGTAGGTTCAAAGCACCGTTAGAGAACAGGTGGCTTCGAAAATTATCTGCGAGAGCAACATCGGCCGCCGCCGCCTGTTCCGAAAATGAACGAATGTTAATGAACTCGATGGCATTTACGGATGCACCCTGGGAACCCGGCCGGGTGGCCGTAGCGATGCAGCGCGGGAAAGGGAACGATGCGATAAGCACGCGGCCGCCCAACCGCGACAGCCTGTTGTTCGGCACTGACGTCCCTCGTGTCGCACTTCACCGCCAGGGTTGGGCACGCCGCGTCGACCCGAATGCATGACCGAACAAATCCCGCCGCGGGCCGTTAGCGAACTGAAGACGTGCGCAGGATTCGACGCCTGCGTCCGCCCGGGAGCAGGCCCCGTCGCGCCAGACGGGCACCGTCCCCGCGCATTTTCCACCCTGACGTTCGACGAACCAGGAGACGACACGATGCTGCTACCTCGAAACAGAACCACATGGACACCAGGAAGACAGACCGGCGCTCTGGCAGGGGCACTTCTCGCTCTCGGCCAGTTGGCGAGTGTAACCCCGGCGCTGGCGCAATCGGACGATTTCACGACGGTCGGCGGCGAGGTCGCGCCTCCCATCGAGATCGTCATGGGAACCGTGGAGGGAGAACTCCAATGTCTTCCTCCCCGGGCACGACTGCCGGCGGAAGAACCGCTGACCCTGCGCGTCAGAAACATCTCGGAACTGCCGGTCACCTTCGTCGCGCCGGAGTTCTTCAAGGCGGCAGACATGGTGGAGACCACCGACACAGCCCTCGACGCATCGACCGGCGGCTTTCTGGTTCCCCCTGAAGACGAGGTCCAGATGGTCATCCGGGAATCGCCGCCCGTCGGCGAATATGGCTACGCTTGCAGCGTGCCGGGTGTGCAGCCGACCGTCCAGTCGACCGGCTTTCTGGTNCCCTGAAGACGAGGTCCAGATGGTCATCCGGGAATCGCCGCCCGTCGGCGAATATGGCTACGCTTGCAGCGTGCCGGGTGTGCAGCCGACCGTCCAGTCGACCGGCTTTCTGGTCCTTGTCCCGACGCCGACGGACTGAGCCACGCTGGTCTCGCGCTGGCGCCGCTTTGTTGAACAAGCGGCGCCGGCCGATCCGAGGTCGCTCAACCAGTCGGCTAAGACGGGTTCCGTCGGATCTTGGAGGTCCGTACTTGTGGCGGTGCAGCAAACCGAAAGTTACATTTCCGTAATCGTTCAGCGAGCCACACTGTATCTAGGTCTTTTCCTGGCTACAGTTTGTTAATGTTCGAGAATCCGAACGAATTCTCATTCGCTCCATTGATCTAGCAGGTGCTGCAAAGCGCTCTGTCAGAAATCAACGGAGGACTACAATGACCAATCGACTGACCACCCTCACTGCCGCAACCGCTCTCGCATTCTCGCTCGCCACTGGCGCTGCGTTTGCACAGGAAGCGTTCTCGGACTGGGATGCGGACGGCAACGCCGGGATTAACCAGGAAGAGTTCAACACCGGCTTCGGCGAAGGCGGCGTCTACGATTCCTGGGATGCAGACGGTGACGGCGCCCTGACGGAGGACGAGTTCAACGCCGGGGTCTACGGCGGATATGACCGCGACGACAGCGGTGTCATCGAAGAGCCCGAGTACGGCGATGTCGGCGACGACTTGGGCGATGGCGGTTTCTTCGACGTCTAGTTCGCTTCGACGCTGAGCATTTTGCCGGCCGGCAACCCGCCGGCCGCTTCATAGAACACAAAGGATTTTCTCATGAAAAAGCTACTTCTCGCGACAACTATCATTGCCTTCGGTGTTTCGCCGGTTATGGCGCAGTCGAGCGACACCGGTAACGCCGCGCCCACGAACAACAGCGCTACGTCCTCGTCCTCCGCGTCGACGTCCTCTGCGTCGCCGATGTCGGCGGAAGACATGGTGACCTCGCAGGAAAAGGTCCTGAAGGCGCTCGAGACCGCCGGCTATACCGATGCCGCAATCATGGACGCCGCCTACATGGTTCGGGCCCAGACGCCGGATGGCGAGACGGTCCTGATGATGATCGATACGAGCGGTCGAGTCATGGGAGCGCAGAAGGCATCGCAGGGTGGAACCCAGTCCGGCTCGTCGGCATCCGGTTCGGATGCCTCCGGCTCGTCCTCGACCGGTTCGGATGCTTCCGGCTCATCCTCCACCGGCGAGAGCAAGTAAGCGACCTCGTTCGAAATTCTGTGGCCGGCGCCCCGCGCGCCGGCCACATTTTGGTTTCGAAGCGAGGGTCGACCCATTTCCAGACAGGCACGCGAAAGGTGCATCGATGCGTATCGAAAACTTCGTGCTGGCGTTCTCCGTACTCTTCGCCACGCAGGCTGTCGGACAGCCGAGCGACAGCGCAGCAACGCCACCGGAAAACGAAACGTCCTCGCAGTCCGATCTCGGGTTGATGAGTAGCCCGGGCTTCACGGCAGAAACGCTGTTGCAGCAGGATGTTGCGGGCCAGGATGGCGAACCCATCGGCGAAGTGATCAATTTCGAGATCGGTGACGACAATGCAATCCAGCGCGTCCTCATCAACTCCGATGGCTTCCTCGGCATCGACGAGACCGTGATCGCGGTTCCCTATGAGGCGATCGATCTGACCGTGGATGAGGATGGAATCCGGGCAAGCATCGAGGAGGATGATACCGATGCCTACTCGATCTTCGGGCCGGCGGAGGGAAGTTCGACCTCGGCGTCGAACTTCCGCGTATCCTTGCTGCTCGGCGACAATGTGCTCCTGAAGGGCGGCGACGAATTCGGCTATCTCGCAGACCTTGCCTTCGACCTCGAGGGTCGCCTTCAGGCAGTGATCGTGCGACCGGATATCAGCTTCGACGCAGACGGGTACTATGCATTCGCCTTCGAGCGCAGCGATGTTGCCGGGCAGGCATTCGACCCCTCGGCCGCCAGCTATACGCTGTCTCTCGATCGGGACGCTGTCCTGGAAGAGGAAGCTTTCGACTACGACGCGTATCAGAAGGAAAGCGTGCTGATGTCGCCGGCGATGGAGAAGGATCCAGAGGCGTCGTCTCAGTAAGCGCCTGAGCTAGCCCGTCTCGGGCAAGCTCCTTCGTGAGATTGCGCCCGCTGCATCGGTGGACAGCCGTCCTATGCGCACACCCATATGACAGCCGTATCCGGGTGCGATGGGTTCACCGATTATACCGACCAGCTCATGAACTGACCGCTTTGATGTAGGGATAGTTGCAGAGGGACCGGATGCGGGCTTGATCTTTGGTGGCGCGGTTCCATGCATCGCAGCATGCGTCGATGATGGCTTGCCTGTCGCGGAAGACGCAGAGGCTGAGGGAGGTCTCGCGCAGATAGAGCCAGAGCCGCTCGACCGGGTTGAGTTGGGGACTGTA
>NZ_JAZHLI010000108.1:0-8713 GCF_036549475.1 Aurantimonas sp. A2-1-M11
ATCGACGCATGCTGCGATGCCTGGAACCGCGCCACCAAAGATCAAGCCCGCATCCGGTCCCTCTGCAACTATCCCTATATCAAAGCGGTCAGTACATGAGCTGGTCGGTATGACACCCGGCGAGTCGAGCGGCGGATCGGTGGCAGCCGTCGCGGCCGGGCTCTGCCGGTGGGCATCGGCACCGATGGTGGCGGCTCGACCCGGCGGCCCGCGGCCTATTCAGGCCTAGTCTGGTCGGCTTCAAGCCGGGGAACGGCCACGTGCCACGCGCCGACGGCCTACCGCAGGTTCTGCTGGACTTCGAGGTCATCGGCACCTTCACCCGCTCGCTGCGCGATACGGCGCTTCTCGACACCGTGCTCGCCGGTCCCGAACGGGTCGATCCCCGCTCGCGGCTACGACCCACCTCACAGAGAGTCGACCGGCCGCAGAGCATCCTGCTGGTCGAGCGGATTGATCTGAGCTCCGCTCTCGGACAGATAAGTTCCCGTGACGCTGCATTTCTGAACAGGGCCGGCGCAGAAATCCTTGCGAGCCCGACCGATTTCACGCCTGAGGCGTCGGCCTTTTGCAGAGTTGTGGATTCGCTAAGCTGACGGCCACGGCAGGCTTGAACGATCCTCTTCGTAGCAGCGATGCCCGGTGCCTCCCGCGTGGCGCCGGGTTTTGTCGTTCAAATTACAGCCCTGCCCCTGCCAACTGCGCGGATTGCTGAATCGATAGGGGACGCGGCGATTTGCAGCGGCTTTCGAAGGATGAACTGATCGATGCAAGGCTCCTTATTATTTCGGCACATCCGATCAAGTCAGTTTCCGCTCACGAGATTTGGCAGCCAGAGCACGAATTCTGGCCAGTATGTGACGAGCATGAGCGCCCCGAACAGCGAGACATAGAACGGCAGCATCGCACGAACGATCTCGGCAAGGCTCACCTTGGCGATGTCCATCATGATGAACAGCAATACCCCGAAAGGCGGCGTAGTCGCGCCAATCAGCAGGTTCAGGACCATCACAACGCCGAAATGAACTAAATCTATGTCGAGCGCGAGCGCTAGTGGCAGCAGGGCCGGAACCGCGATGAGAAGGATCGCTGTTGTTTCCATGACAAGCCCTGCGAGCAGCAGGATCACGTTGATCATGGCGAGGATCAGAAATGGATTGTCTGTCCAGCTCAGCAGAGTCGCCGCAAGCTCAGCCGGCAAATTGTTGATCGAGACGATCCAGCCGAATGGGATCGCCGCCGCGATAATGAACACGAGAACGCCGACAGTGACGCCGGTTTCTACGATACAACGAAGTAGCTTCTTTATGGTCAGTTCCCTCTGCAGGAACCCGACGACCGTCGCGTAGACGACAGTGACGGCGCCAAGCTCCGTCGGAGTGGCCGCGCCGGAGAGCAAGCCGGCCACCAGCACTACCGGCGCAAGAAGCGCGGGGCCGGCCGCGACAAAAGCCCGGCCGATCGCTTTCGGCTTCGCGCGCGGCGCAACCGGCGCGGTGATGCGGCCGGTGAGCGCCATCCAGTAGATCGTCGCCATCAGGAAGAGGCCCATCATCAGGCCGGGCAAAAGGCCGGCGAGAAAGAGGTCGGCTACTGACGCCTGCGCCAACACGGCGTAGATCACCATGATGACGCTCGGGGGTATGATGGGTCCGATGATCGAAGACGCCGCCGTCACCGCTGCCGAAAAGGCCGGCGAGAATCCGGCTTTCTTCATAGCCTTGATCTCGACGGTGCCGAGGCCGGCTGCGTCAGCCTGCGCGACGCCCGACATGCCGGCGAAGACGATGCTGGCGACCACGTTGACATGGGCGAGGCTGCCCCGGATATGGCCGAACAAGGAAAGCGCGAAGGTAAAAATTCGCGTGGCGAGCCCGCCCCTATTCAGAATGTTGCCGGCGAGCACGAAGAGCGGAATCGCGAGAAGCGGAAAGCTGTCTAGGCCGGACGCCATCCTTTGCACCACGATCGTCAGAGGAACCGGGGACGCGAGAAGGAGATACGCGACCGAGCTACCGATCAGGGCGAAAGCGAGCGGCAGTTCGATGATCGCAAGGCAGGCAAAAAACAGGAACATCCATCCGACGCTCATCGCGGGCTCCGATCCAAAGCGTGCTCCATTGCTTGGAACTCAGCTTCATCCTGCTCATCCTGCATGGCCATGATCGGCGCTTCCGGCGCTCCGCCGGCAGCTTCGTTCAGACTCGCGGCGAGTTGATGGATGCAGGTGAGGGAGAGTGAGGTCGCCGCGACCATAAACGGGACGGAGAAAAACCAGGCGGCCGGGATATCGACCGGCAGTGATATTGTCGAACGGCGCATCTCGATGTCGATCGCCGCCCAGATCGACGGAGCAAGTACTGCGAGTATCGTCAGGATGATGACCGCATGCGTCGCGCGAAACAGCGCCTGTCTTCGAGGGCCGAGAGTGGCGACGACCGTTTCGATGTTGACATGCCGGCGATATTTGAGCGCAAGCGAAGCACCGAGAAATGTCGCCCAGATGAAGGAATAAGTCGCCAGTTCCTCAACCCAGATCAGCGGCAGATCGAAAAGATACCGTGATACGACCTGGACCGAAATATTGATGACGATTGTCAGCAACAAAAGAACGATGACCGCCGCTTCGATCCAGCCAATAACGGCAAGGGCGCTTCGCGTGCGCTCCAGAATACGATTCATCTGCTGGTCTCCCGCCGGAAGCGCGCCGCGCTGAAGCGCGGCGGCGAGTTCAGTCGCGAAGGTCGCGGATTTGTTGCCAGAGGCCGGCGCTCCAGACACCGTCTGCCTCCATTGTCTCGACGCCGGCGCGAGCTTTCTCCGCGAAAGACGATGCGTCCACTTCAACAACCATTGCGCCTTCATCTGCCATCTTAGTTATGATGGCGTCGGTCTCGGATTCCGCCTGGGAACGGGCCCATTGGGTGACTTCAACGGCAGTATCAGTGAGGGTCTTCTGTTGATCCGGCGTCAGGCTCTCGAAAGTCTTGTCGTTGATCGTGATCTGATAGGTTGAGACCAGATGATCGGTGCGCATGACGAAGGGCGCCGCCTGATGGAACTTCGCCGCGTAAGCGCTGCTGACCGGTCCTTCCGTGGCTTCGAGCGTGCCGGTCTTCAGCCCTAGAAACACTTCGCCCCACGCGACACGCGACGGTTGGGCGCCAAGCGTCTCCCATAGCAGAAGATAGGTCTTGATGTCCGGAACGCGCATCTTCACGCCCGAAAGCTCGCCCGGATTCTTCAGCTCCTTCACCCCGAACAGCACACGCGGTTGGGTCGGCGCCACGGCGAGAACCCTGAGGCCCTGCTCCTTGCGCAATTGCTCCGCCATATCCGCGTAGAGATCGCTGTCGATAAAGGTCTGAACATGGTCGTTGTCGTCGAAGGTGAACCCCCAGTTCAGGATGCTGAGATCCGGAACCCAATTGGCGTACCAGCCTAGAACGTCGCCATAAAGATCGGTTGATCCTTGCATGACCTGCTGGATCACATCGACGTCGTTGCCGAGCTGCTCGCCCGAGATGAAGTTGATGGTGACTTCACCATCTGTGCGCTCGGTCACCAATTCGGAGAACTTGGCATTCGCCTTGTCAAGCATGGAGCCGACGGCGTCGGAGCCGCCGAATGTCAGCGTAGTTTTCGCGTTGGCGGCTCCGCCAATCATCACCGCCGCAACGACGGCGACCACGGACGTGGCTGATATTTTCATGGTTTTCCTCCCAAGGGTTTTCAGTCTTTTGAGTCGCTTAGGCTGCGAACGCGCTTTTCGCTCCCCCGCTTTTCTGCGATTTGAAGATTGAACTGGCATCGGAGGCGGGCGGAAGTGGCAGGCGCACCGGATTCGTTTCGATCCGGGGGGAGAGCACCGGCTCGCCGCAGATCATTCGCTCCCGGAGATCGTCCCACATGGCCTGCTGCCCGAGCCGATGGATGTAGGATCCGGCGCCGAGCAACGGCCAAGCATCGGCGGAGCAAGCCTCAAAAAACATGATCATCCGCGCTCGGTCGCTTCGGTTCGGCGCGGACCCGTGGAGCGTGCGCGCGTGGTGGACGGACATGTCGCCCGCCTTGCCGGTCAGCTTGATGGCCTTGTCGAAGTGGAATTCCGGATCGTCGGGATTCACCGCGCCGCAGAAGACGCCGTTGTTGTGATGGCTGAGCACGGGTCCTTTGTGGCTTCCCGGAATAACCATCAGCGGCCCGTTCTCCTCATCAACATCCTCAAGCATAAGCCCGAAAGCGAGCATGTCGTCATTTGTGTGGGGATAAAACGCCCAATCCTGATGCCATTCAACTGCGGCTCCCCCGCCGGGCGCCTTGGTGTTCAATTTGGTCGTCTGAAGCGCCACGTTCGGCCCAAGAAAATCTGTGAAATAGGATTTCATTCGGTCGGATCGTAGCGCACCGTCAAAGATCGGATGCTGTTTATGCGGCACCTTAATTCGGGTCAGGCGCGGCGTCTCTGCTGAATGCCCGTCATCGAGATCGTACACATCGTCGCTCTCGGTCAGTGCTCGTGAGCGTTCGATAAACTCAAGCGCTGTGTCGCGAATGGCTTTGATCTCATCCGGTCCGATGGCGTTCTCGATCAGCAGATACCCATCCGTGCGATAGCGTGCGATTTGCTCGGCGCTCAGCATTTCAACCTCCCTACTCAGCTTGCCTAACAGGAGAGTGTTATCGATAACACTATCCTGTCAAGGGCGCTGTGTCGCCATAACATGTAAGGAGACAGAATGAGCGACACCCCAAAATGGCGAACTATGCAGGACGTGGCGCGCGAGGCGGGCGTCTCCACGATGACCGTCAGTCGCGCGCTAACGGCGCCCGAAAAGGTGGCGGCTGAAACCCGGGAGCGGGTATTTCGCGCCGTCGCCAAACTTGGCTATGTTCCAGATCAGGCGGCCGGGGCGCTTTCCTCGCGGAAAGCCCGGCTAGTCACGGCGCTGATCTCGACGCTGGGAGGATCGATATTTGCGGAGACAGCCGCCGGACTGGCACGAAGCCTCCGAGAAGCCAACTGTCAGCTGCTTCTGGGGGCGACCGATTATTCCCAGCAGGGCGAAGAAGAACTAATTTCAGTCGCGCTTGGGCACCGGCCGATCGGCGTCGTTCTGACTTCCGAAAATCACACGGCGGGCGCTCGCGATAAACTCCGGGGCTCAGGCGTCCCTGTCGTCGAGTTGTGGGAGTTGCCGGACGACCCTATCGACATGGCGGTAGGATTCTCGAACTATGATGCCGGTTGGCATATGACACAGTTCGTTCACGAACTTGGCTATCGCAAGATTGCAACGATGGGACAACGCGGGCCGAGTGACGAGCGTGGACGGCGCCGACAAGAAGGTTACGCTGACGCAATACGGGAACTTGGCCTGGGGCCGCCGCGTATCATCCATGATGAAGGCGGGCTTGCCGCGATCGAGGCGGGCGCGCAAGGCCTCGTCAGGTTGCGCGATCAGTGGCCTGACACGGACGCTGTTTTCTGCACTAGTGACGCTGGCGCGCTCGGCGCGATTTCAGAGGCGCGCCGCTGCGGCCTCTCGGTGCCAAAAGACATTGCGATCGCCGGATTCGGTGATTTCGACTATTCTGG
Source organism: Aurantimonas sp. A2-1-M11 (assembly GCF_036549475.1). NCBI lineage: Bacteria > Pseudomonadati > Pseudomonadota > Alphaproteobacteria > Hyphomicrobiales > Aurantimonadaceae > Aurantimonas > Aurantimonas sp. A2-1-M11. The sequence continues at coordinate 5,600 of NZ_JAZHLI010000108.1, forward strand.
TCCCGCTGGGCTTGACCTCACAACATTGCGAGTTCCCGGTTTTCGAATGGGAGAAGAAGCCGGACGTGTTCTTCTCGCGCGGCAATCCGGGGAAATCTGCGGCCCTTGCGTCGTCAATGTCGGTTTCGAAGCCGTGCGCCGTGCTACCGCCTAGTCCCCCAGGGGAATCGGGGGAATGAACTCAGGGTTTGATGAGGCTAACGAGGAATTCGTCGTTTCATGCTGCGGTCATTCGCCCGAGGCGCGGTGAGTCCTTTCCGGGGCTCTGCGGATGAGATTAATGGCCATTTGCCTGATCGTAGTGAAGTTCGCGGGTGCGTTTTCTGTTCGCAGGCGGCATTCGTCGTCGCGGAAGACCATGTCCATCACCCAGTGCAGGCTGTTTTCAATGCTCCATGGTCGCGGATCATCGGGCGGATGGAAGATTCCTAGACAGTGCAGGACTGGTCCGCGACAATCGCATCCATCGGGATCTCGTGCTCCGATGGGTAGATCGTCTCGATTCCCGCCTCGGCGCAACCGAATCCGATGATGTCGAACTTCGATCGAACTTAAAGGCAGGGCAATCGGGTGAAGAAGGTGATGGCAAACGGCTGAAGAGCTGAATCTGTCGATCTCCTCTGTTTCGTGCGGAAGGAGATTTCGATGGTGGAGAACGACGGCGTTTTTGTCGCCTTGGCGGAGACGACGGTATTTCTTCTTATTTCAAGGAGATGCCGGATCATCGGCAGCCGGGCATGGTTCTCTCCTGCTCGACGAGGTGCTGCTCCTTTGCCTGCTCGCGGTTCTGGCCGGAGCGGAAGCGTTCACCGACATCGCGAGGTTCCGCTCGATGCGCACGCCTTCCGGCGCTGCTTAGTCGCGCGGGTTTCGGAGTTGACCAGAGCGCCGGCGGAGTTCATCGCCATCGGCGGGAAGAGGTCGAAGGAGCCGATCCACATGGTCTCGGCCTTCGCTGCCCGCCAGCGCCTCGTGATAGGGCAAGTCGCGGTCGCCCAGAAATCCAACGAGATCGTCGCCATACCCGCTCTTCTGGGCGTGATGGCGATCGAAGGGGCCGTCGTCACCATCGACGCCATGGCGCGCAGCGAAGCATCGGCCACAAAGATCATCTCCTCAAAAGGCAATCAGGGAACGCTGCACGAAGACGTGAAGATATTTTGTGGCGAGCAGCAGGCCAGCGGCTTCAAGGGTATCGACAAGAATGCCGATTACATCATTGCCGGTGCTCAGCCGTTTCGAGACGGTCGACGCGGACCATGGGCGGATCGAAACACGACGATATACTGCGATCCATGATGTGGAATGGCTACGCGAACGACATGACTGGTCCGGGCTGAAAAGCGTCGTCATGGTCGAGAGCCAGCGCGAGATCGACGGCGCGACGACCCGCCAGACGCGCTTCTACATCACCTCTCTGACCCTCGAGGCCAACACCGTCGGCCCGATGATCCGTGACCATTGGAGCATTGAAAACAGCCTGCACTGGGTGATGGACATGGTCTTCCGCGACGACGAATGTCGCGTGCGAACAGAAAACGCACCCGCGAACTTCACTACGATCAAGCACATGGCCAGCAATCTCATCCGTAGAGCCCCCGGAAAAGGACTCACAGCGCCTCCGACGAATGACCGCGGCATGGCGGCGCCGAGCGTGATCCGCCGCGGCCTGTTGGCCCGGGGCTCGATCATATGCAGCGCCGCAACCCGCTCGGCATGACCGTCGGCGAATGTCAGGCATGCGTCGACCAGCAGACCGTGACGGTTCGTCATCAGCCCATGCCCCATGAAGCACAGCTTCGCCTCCTTGCCCTTGCCCTTCTTGTTGAGTGTGGCCTCCAGGTCGGTGGTCGAGGCATGCGTCTCGTTCGTCCGCTCCTGGCCGTGGAAGTCGCCGAACCCGCGCCTCCAGATCCACGTAGCTGAACAGCTCGCCCGTTCGGTTGTCGTCGCCCCGCATGCCCCGATCTCCGAATCCCTTCGAAGACAATGAATCATCTCAAAGCCCTGCGGCGAGCAACTTGTTCACAGCCTGATAGTGGCACTGAATTTGCCAGAGACGCTCGTGGACATGCGCCGACCACTCTTTGCCCTGCCTATTTGGTCATTTGGCTTTGAAACATTGCTAAATCTGCCCCGAATGGTAAAGTATTTTAGCATGTAGGTGGGAGGACGTAATGCAGGCCAAAGACGTTATGACCGATGAGGTCATTACTGCCCGCCCCGGTGCTACCGTAACCGACATAGCCGAACTGCTTCTGAAGCATCGAATTAGCGCGGTCCCGATACTGAATGAAGCAGAGCGGGTCATTGGGATCGTGAGTGAAGGCGATCTCGTGCGGCGCATCGACGATACTGCCGATCAAGGATCTTGGTGGCTCAGATTATTTGCGAGTCCAGAATCGCCGGCCGCATACGTTAAGCGGCACGGCCGTCGCGCGGAAGAAGTCATGACGCGAAATGTGATTTCGGTCGCGCCGGAAACGCCCTTGGGTGAAATCGCTCACTTGCTGGAGCGCAAACGCATCAAGCGGGTGCCCGTCATCGACCAAGCCGGACGGCTACTAGGAATCATAAGTCGGGCCAATCTTCTGCAAGGTCTCGCTGTCACCAAACCGTTGTCCGGCATACAACGCAGCGATGAAGTTTTGCGCAAGCAGGTTTCTGAGGCTTTGAAGGCGGCACCCGGATTCGTGTCGACTGGCGTGAATGCGACAGTAACAGACGGGCTCGTTGAGCTTTGGGGGATTGTTAGGACAGATGATGAGGAGCACGCTGCCCGTCTTGCTGCTGAAAACGTTGATGGCGTGCGTGCGGTAACGTCCAATCTCAGTCGAATGCCGCCTTATCTCGGCGCCGACTAATCGCCGATACTATGACGTCGCTGGCACTCGCTAGCCATCGCGCTTGTTCGGATCGTCTTCGTCAATCCATACAGGCACCCGCTTCATCTTCCCTTCGGCAACGAAACCATCGGCCCACAGCGTGTGATCCAGAGAGCACGGTGAACCGCCCCGGGTTTCCCGGAGACCTCATTTCCTGAGAGAATGGGGTCATCATGACAAAATCGACATCGAAGAGATATTCGCCGGAGGTCCGTGAGCGGGCTGTCCG
>NZ_JAZHLI010000109.1:0-8536 GCF_036549475.1 Aurantimonas sp. A2-1-M11
CGAGCGCTGCACCTTTGACACGATGGTAGAGGAGCTTGGGCTCTCGACGCCGCCGCTGCTCCGGCTGGCGGCCCTCGTCCGGGGCGCCGACACCGCCCGGCCGGACCTCGCCCCGGAGGCGTCTGGCCTTCTCGCCGCATCCCTCGGTCTCTCCCGCATGTACGCGAACGACCTCGAGCAATTGGAGGCGGGGACGCTCCTCTATGACGCCTTCTACCGCTGGTGCCGCGACGCGACGGACGAGACCCATAACTGGCCCGCTCGGAAGGGAGGGTCGTGAGATGACCGTTCTGCCCGCATCCCGCCTCAAAACTTCGGGGTCCGCCCGCGCCCCCAACCATGGCATCCCCTTCGGGGAGGCGGTCCGCGTCTGGGCGAAGATCGCCTGTCTCTCATTCGGCGGCCCGGCGGGACAGATCGCCGTCATGCACCGTATCCTCGTCGACGAGAAGCGGTGGATCGGCGAGGAGCGGTTCCTGCATGCCCTGAACCACTGCATGCTCCTCCCCGGGCCCGAGGCCCAACAGCTCGCCACCTATCTCGGCTGGCTCCTGCATCGCACGAAGGGCGGCCTCGTCGCCGGCGCGCTGTTCGTCCTGCCAGGCCTTGTCGCCATCATGGCGCTGTCGTGGGTCTACGTCGCCTTCGGGAACGTCGGCATCGTCGCCGGCCTGTTCTTCGGACTGAAGGCGGCGGTCCTCGCGATCGTGCTGGAGGCGGTCAACCGGATCGGCCGAAGGGCGCTACGCAACTGCATCATGCTCGCAATCGCCGCGGCGGCCTTCGCCGCGATCTTCCTCTTCGACGTGCCGTTCCCGGCAATCATCCTCGCCGCGGGGCTCATTGGGTATGTCGGCGCGCGTGCCGGGCTTCCGGGCTTCTCAGGCGGCGGCGGTCATAGACCGTCGAAGGGAGCGACACTGGCCGACGCCGACTCGGCCTTGGGCGAGGCGGTGCCGGATCACGCTAGGCCGAACGTCGCCTGGGCGCTGCGCATCTCGGGGGTGTTCCTGGCGCTCTGGCTGGTCCCCGTCGCCCTGCTCGTGTTCGGGACCGGCGATGTCTTCGCCGACATCGCGGTGTTCTTCAGCCAGATGGCCGTGGTCACCTTCGGCGGCGCCTACGCTGTCCTCGCCTATGTCGCGCAGCAGGCCGTCGAGCATTACGGATGGCTCGGACCCGGCGAGATGCTGGACGGGTTGGGCCTCGCAGAAACGACGCCGGGGCCGCTGATCATGGTCACCCAGTTCGTCGGGTTCCTTGCCGCGTTCCGGGACCCGGGAAGCATGAACCCGTACGTCGCCGGCACCCTCGGCGGGTTGCTCACCACCTGGGTGACGTTCACGCCCTGCTTCCTCTGGATCTTCCTTGGGGCGCCCTATATCGAGCGGCTGAGAGACAACCGAGTGCTTTCCGGCGCCCTTGCGGCAATCACGGCGGCGGTCGTCGGGGTTATTCTGAACCTTGCCGTCTGGTTTGGTCTGCACGTCCTGTTTCAAGACGTCGACGTGGTCCGTGTTGGGCCGCTGTCCCTCGACGTCCCGAGCCAGGCGAGTCTCGACCCTGTCGCGCTCCTACTCTTCTGCGGCGCGGCCGTCGCATTGTTCTGGTTCCGCCTTGGTGCGGTGACGGTGCTTCTGGGTGCAGCCGTCGCCGGCGCGGGCTGGCAATACCTGCAAGGAATCGGTTGAGGCCGCACTGGCAGATCAGTGTCGGCACTAGAACGGCCTCGGAGGCCGGGCAAATTTAGCTTTGGTGTACCCGATGCGAGTGCCTCCGTGATTCCGACATAAGCCCGTCTGGTCTAAGATACCCTGCCCTGCGAAGCGCACCAGTTCCGGCTTCCGTCGTCCGCTGCACCCGTTACCGGCGACCCTCGAACGATCGCCAGTGAGCGGCAGGTTTGTTACGGGTTCTCCTGCTCCGGCGAAAATGCGCATCGGCCTTAAGGCTTCCGAGCATTTGGCAGATGCAGCAAAACTGGCTCGGAAGGGCACCGCCAGTGTGCCAGCGGCGGATTCAAAAAAAGCTCGCGTCACCAGAAGGCGACGCGAGCTCGCTCACGACCAGGAGCCGGATGAAATTACCGGACGACGTAGACGACCTGCCGGTTGCCCGGATCCACCAGCACCGGCTGTCCGTTCACGTAGACATAGCTGTACTCGTAGTCGGGGATGGTCCGCAGCTCGACAGTGTCGGGCAACTGCGCGCCGACGACGGCCTCGCCTTCGAGATAGACCGGTTCGACCGGATTAGACCGGACATACTCGATCCGCTCTTCCGGCGGGGTGACGGCCGCACCTGCGACGAGGCCCACGGCTCCGCCGATGGCGGCACCGACCGGTCCGCCGACGATCGCACCGGCGACTGCCCCGGTTGCCGCGCCAGTCATTTCACCGGCGCCGCTGCTCTCCTCGTAGGTGACGACCGGATACTCGGTCCGGCGTTCCGTCACGACAATGGTCTCTCCGCCCATGTCGGCGGTCAGATACTGGCTGTATGCCCAGCCGGTGGTGCCATCGACGGTGACCCGGCACCAGGCGCCGCTCTCGGTGCAACCCTCGAGCATTACCGCATCATCCGTGCCCATCGCCCCGATGATTTCGTAGTTCGGACCAGGACCGGCCCGAACGTTAAGATCGGTCGTTGCGGAGACCGTCGTCTGCGCGAAGGCAGGAAGGGCCGTTGCGGCGAGCAGGGTAGCTGCGCCGCCAGCAAGCAAACTATGCAGTTTCATTGTTTCTCTCCCATAGCTGGCACGCGCTTCTCATCAAGCGGAGGCGCTGTCAGAGCCGGTAAACAGGAGACTTCGCGACTTAGTTCCTGCCACTTTGCGCCAGTCGTCGCCGCGAACTCCGTCGTTAATCAGGGGTTCATCAACATGTCGCGCAATTGCGGGCTAAGCCTTTGTATAATCTATGGAAGAAGCCAAGACGCATGCGCAAGCGTCCGAATTTGGCCATGAAATGACCTTTATGCCAGATCCTCGAATTGCCGTTCGCCAGTCTGGGACTTTGCGGCAGCCTTAATAGTCATCAGTCGCTTTGATGGTCGGCAGGACGGTACATGACGTGTGGTTCCCGGGCCGGTTTTCCCGGATCGCGGTGGGACCGTGGGCGTGCCCGGTGCTGTGACCGAATAGGCGCATCGTCTTGAGGACGGTGCAATCGGCGAAACTGCGTTGGGCGAGCGCGGGATTTCACTCTATCCAATGCGGTTGAATGCGCCATTTCCATGGGCGGTAAGTTGGTGACGCTGATGCATGATGCAGGAAATGAACCGCCGGTGACTGGCACTCCCGGGAGCGTCGGATCCGAAACGGCCGAGGTCTCCAAAGCCGAGCCCAATATACGCGTCGAGCCGGGCCAGACCCGGACTGCTTTTATCGTTTTCGTGAAGGCCCTTGCAGCCGACGGCGCCCGTTTCGGCCGCTGTCTGTCTGTCATGCTTCTGGCGATCTTCGCCCGGCTGCGTGAGGGGGTTTCGCGTCTGCCGTCGTTCCGCGCTATGAAAGACGATCCGCGCTGGTCCGGCGTCGCTGGGCCGGCGGCACAGAGTCTCGGGCGCGCGCGCTCGATGCTGCGACGCCGTTTTACGGGGTCTTGGGGCGGGAATCTGCTCATCCGTCGTTTGCTGTCGGGTCTGGCGGTCGCCTTTGTCGGCGTATCCCTTCTGGCGATCGCCACCGCGGTCTGGGCGCTCCACGACGTACCGCTTGCGTCGGTGATCAGTGGAACGACCGAGCCTACCGTAGTCCTGGAGGCGTCTGATGGCCAGGCAATGGTGCAGAAGGGTCCCTATCAGGGAAGCTACGCCGATTTGGCCGACTTCCCGGAACATCTGGTCCAGGCGGTTCTGAGCATCGAGGATCGCCGCTTCTACAGCCATTCCGGCATCGATCTGCGGGGGATCAGCAGGGCCTTCGTCCGCAATATCTTAGCCGGCGAGGTGGTGGAGGGCGGCAGCACGATCACGCAGCAGCTCATAAAGGTTCTCTATCTGGAACGCGATCGCACCCTGAAGCGGAAGCTCCAGGAGGTCTTTCTGGCCTTCTGGATCGAGAACAGGCTGGGAAAAGATGAAGTCCTTACCCGTTACCTCAACAACATCTATCTTGGCGCTGGCGCGACCGGCATGCCGGCGGCAGCGCTGGTCTATTTCGGTAAATCTGTCGGCGAACTGACGCTGGCGGAGAGTGCCATGCTGGCCGGGCTGATCCGAGCACCGTCACAGCTCAACCCGCTGGAGAATCTGGAGGGCGCCAAGGAGCGCGCAGCGGTCGTTCTCGCGGCGATGGCGGACGCCGAGTACCTCGACGATGCGTCGACTGCCCGTGCGCAATCGGCCTCTGCCGTCCTGAGTCCCACCCGCCCCGACATGAGCGCCGGAACGTGGTTCGCGGACTGGGTGATTTCGGAAGCACGGGAAATCGCGGGGCCATTCCGCGGCACCATCAAGGTCAAGACAACGCTCGATCCCCAATTGCAATCGCTTGCTGAACAGGCGGTCACGCAAGCGCTCGACGCACTGGGCGAAACACAAGGCGTTTCCCAGGCAGCACTCGTTGCGCTGCGTCCCGACGGTGCGGTGGTCGCGATGGTCGGCGGGCGGAACTACGAGACGTCCGAGTTCAACCGGGCCGTGACGGCAAAGCGGCAGCCGGGCTCCATCTTCAAACTCTTCGTCTACTACGCGGCTCTTCGCCAGGGACTTTCCCCAAACGACCGGATCGAGGATGCGCCGATCGAGATCGATGGGTGGACGCCGGAAAACTTCGGCGGCGAGTTCAACGGCCGAGTGACCTTGGCTGAAGCCTTCGCCCGTTCTCTCAACGCTGCTACCGTGCGGCTGGCCATGGAGGTCGGCATCGACGAGGTCATTGCGGCGGCGAGAGATCTCGGCATCGATGCTCCGCTCAACGCGATGCCGAGCCTCGCCCTCGGCGCGTCCGAGGTCAGCCTCATGGACCTGACGGGCGCCTATGCCTCGGTCCGGGCGGGCCGGACGCCCATCGAACCCTGGGGCATCAGTACGTTTGCGGCGGACCAGCAAAGCCAGAGCTTTCGTGTCGGACCATCGACGCTGCCCCAGCGCGAGCTCGCCGAGCATCACGAGAGTCTCGTTTCGCTCCTCCAGCTCGTGGTCGAGCGCGGTACCGGACAGGAAGCTGCACTTGACGGCTTCGCGGCTGGCAAGACGGGGACCAGTCAGGAGTCGCGCGATGCGTGGTTCATCGGCTTCAACGAGGCGCTGACGGTAGGCGTGTGGGTCGGCAACGATGACGGCACGCCGATGAACGACGTCACCGGGGGGCAGATGCCCGCATCCATCTGGAAGGCCTTCATGAACGCCGCGGCCGGATCGCCCACGCCGACGGGACCCGTTTCGTCCAATTCGGTTCCGAGGGCCGCCCCATCCGTATCCCCTGGGGTGGACACCCCGCCGTCGAGTATCACGGATCTGATGGCAAGAACGGGCGCCCAGGATGCGGCCCCGGTCGCGCCCTCTTGCAACGTCCGCGCCTGTTCGCGGGCATATCGCTCATTCCGCTCGTCGGACTGCACGTTTCAGCCTTATCGAGGTTCTCGCAAGCTCTGTGACAGGTAACGCCCCCTCCTTTCGTCGGTCCCACGGAGCGGTCGGCTCTCATGCGGGGCTGGACGGCTGATCGCTGTCAGTCGGCTCGGCCGTTTGGCCTTTCGGCTCGAGCCACTATTCGACTGCCAGGGAACGGTGATCTGGGGGGTCCCAGCGATTTGTCCAAAACTCCGAGATGGCCTGGTCATTGAGTTGCAACACGCAGCGGACCTCCGGGGAAGATCCGTACTCCGCGCGAACATCGAGAAACACGCGCCACCCCTCGAGCGGCACATTGCGCTGAACGGTGGACGCGACGATTTCGGCGTTCGTCGCGCTGGCGTCGACCCTCAGTTCCGCATCAGGTGCGAGATCCTTGAGAGGGCCCCCCGAAAAGTCGATGACGAATTTGCGGAGTGCAGGATCCGGACTCGATGCGATGCCGCCAACCCCCGTGTAGGTGCCGACGACGCGTGCGAGAACGGGGTTGACCGGCGGGTGCGGCCCCCAATGCAGGCGGTATTGGAAGAAGAACTCCTCTCCCGGAACCAGGGGGGCGTCCGGCGTCCAGAAAGCGACGATGTTGTCCTGGGTCTCATCTGGAGTTGGCAGCTCGACGAGGCGAACCTCCCCTGCTCCCCAGCCGCCCACCGGCTCGACCCAGAGTCCCGGCCGCAGATCGTAGCGCGCTTCGAGATCGAGATAGTGGTTGAAGTCGCGGTCACGCTGAATGAGGCCAAACCCCTGGATGTTGTCGTCGGCATAGGCACTGATCTCGATCGCCTTCGGATTGCGAAGCGGCCGCAACAGCCAGTCGTTGGCTCCGGTACGGATCGAAAGCGCCTCCGAATCATGAATCTGCGGCCGGAAGTCGGAGACGCTGCCGCGATCGGCTTCTCCCCGCATAAACATGCTGGTGATCGGGGCCAGTCCGATATCTTCGATCTTCCGACGGGCGAACAGCGAGACCGAGATGTCCATGACGGTGGACTCGCCCGGCGCCATCACGAAGCGGTAAGCACCTGCCACGCTTTCGCTGTCGAGCAAGGCGTGCAGGGTGACCGCGCTATCACCGGGAGCGGGCTGCTCCAGCCAGAACGACTCGAAGTACGGGAATTCTTCTCCCGGCAGGCCAGAGCGGATCGCAAGGCCTCGCGCGGACAGGCCGTAGCGTTCGCCCAGGCCGATCGCTCGAAAGTAGCTTGCACCGAGGAAGACTGCGAACTCGGAAACGTTAAGGCCATTCATGGGGTGATGCAGACGCAGTCCGGCAAACGCCGGGTCTGCTACCGCCCGGATTGCCTCCGCCTCAGCGCCAAAGTCGAACATGTCCGGAACGTAGCGGATCGGGCGGGCGGCACCCTCCGCAACCTCGAAAAGGGCTACCTCATGTTTGAAAAGGCCGCCAACATGGAAGAAGTCTGCCTGGAACGCCAGGTCGTCGCGGTTTGCCCAAAGCGCACGGGACGGATTGAAGCGTATCGATCGATACTGGTCGTAGGTGAGGTCTCCAGCAACGACCGGCTTTGGCAGGTAGGGCTCTAAGCCGAGACGTCTTGCACGCTCTCGTACCTGCTGGGCAATCCCGCTGTATCCGACGGTGCGCGCTCTCTCCTGCGCTGCGGCGTCCTCAAATCCCGCAGATGCGGCACAGAGGCCCCCAAGAAAGACACGCCTCGAGAGCACTGTTGCAGTCATGAGCCTGTCCGCCGTTGACGATTTAGGTGAGGTAGGCACGAAAGCGGGGTTTCTCCCGCGTGAAGCTCTCGCCCTGGAGGCAATCATGGAGCGGCGTGAAGGGACGGCCACAGCGTCGCAGCAGCACCTTAAAGACCGATTCAGCGGGGGTACCGGGCATAGACCGTAGAGGAGCCGTCTCGTCCGACGAGGAGCACGTCGTAGGGCTCGTCGCTTTCCCCCATTCCGGGGCTGCCGGCAGGCATGTCGGGAACCGTTAGACCGATCGCATCGGGCTTCTCGGCGAGGAGCCGCCTGATCTCGGTAGTCGGAACGTGCCCCTCGACGACGTAGCCGCCGACAAACCCTGTATGGCAGGAGGTCTGGCCCTGTTTCAGCCCGGCCTCCATCTTCTTTGCGTACAGATCCGCCATCGCGAGGTTCTCGTTCTCGACCTCGAATCCGGCATCCTCGAGGTGCTTCATCCAGCCGATGCAGCACCCGCATCCCGACGTCGAGAACATCTCGACGTTCTCCGCCGCGAGAACCGACGTGGACAGAAGGGCGAGCGCGCCGGCGAGGAACGTCGTCCGCTTGGACATCATGGATCGATCCTTTCGTTTGTCTCGAGAGTCTGGACGGACTACGTCCTCGCGACCCGTCGGTTCCTGACACCTACTCGGGAGCGGCGGCGAGCCGTTCCCGTCATGGCGCGGACTGAAGATCCTACTTCGCGAGGGCATCGACGCGAAGGATCATCTCCTCGATCTCCTTCTTCTGGGCGTCGATGATCATCTGCGCCATCTTCTTGGACGCTTCGTCCTTGCCCATCTTCAGTTCGAGCTCGCTCATGGCGATGGCCCCCTGGTGATGAGCGATCATCCCGCAGTTGAAGGCGAGATCGGATCCTTGATCATGGCCGCCCTCATCATCGGGCCGTGCATCTTCATCATGGTGGCATGATTGGCCATCTGGGCCTCGTCCATTCCGGACATCATTTCCCCATGCCGGCCATCATCTTCGACATGTCCATTTTCCCGGCGGCGCCGTTGCAGGCCTCCGGAAGCTCGGCTTCCCCGGACATCCCTGCCATGCCGCCAGACATCGAGTGTCCCGACATGGACTGGCCATCCTGGGCATTAGCGAGGAACGGAAGGGCGGTGATTCGCGGCGGGGATGTCCCGATCGATGTTGAACTTCTGAAGTGGCGGCGTTGCCCGCCTTGAGCCGGTAGGCTCGGGGTGTCGAATCCACTTCGGAGAGCAACGCCATGAAGAAAGAT